>NZ_JAVAYC010000013.1:0-152179 GCF_042709235.1 Pseudomonas sp. LS_2
AAGCATTCCTGGCCGAGGGCATGGACTTGTTGCTCAAGCCTTTCCAGGTAGGGGAGCTGGTCGAAAAAGTCTCTGCCAGCCTGGGGCGGATGACCGAGGGGTAAGGGCTCGCCCGTTGCCGGGGGACGGTCGAGAACAGCGTTCATTCATCCCTTGCCGGCTTGGCTGCCATCGGTAGTTTCAAGTGAACTGCTGCGGCCCCGCGCCAGTCGCACGGGTATCAACCCGCAAAAAGGATGTTGGCAATGAAAAACATGACGCGACTGTTTACTGGCCTGGCACTGGTTGGCGTGCTGGGTTCGCCTTTGGCCTGGGCCGACCAGCCTGGT
Organism: Pseudomonas sp. LS_2; assembly: GCF_042709235.1. NCBI lineage: Bacteria > Pseudomonadati > Pseudomonadota > Gammaproteobacteria > Pseudomonadales > Pseudomonadaceae > Pseudomonas > Pseudomonas sp. LS_2. Next base: position 330 of record NZ_JAVAYC010000013.1, read on the forward strand.
GGCGACTGGACGATTACCAAGGACCAGGCCGAGGCCACCTTGAAGGGTGCAGGCTATACCCAGATCACCAAGATCGAGGCCGACGATGGCCACTGGGAAGGGGAAGGCATGAAGGCCGATGGCAAGCGCTACGAGTTCCACGTCGACCCCCGCACGGGCGCGATCACCAAGGACGAGCTGGATCACTGAGCACTGAACGCCGTGCGGCCCTAGCCGTACACCGCGCTGCCTGGTTCGCGGGCAATCCTGCTCCTACAGGATTCTCTCCACCCGCGAACACCGGCAACGCCGGTGCCATTCGCTGGGGTGGCGGGTTCTTCGCGCGTGCATTCCCAGGCGACGTGTCGCGAGTTGGCATGAAAATCTCATGCGCTAAGCGAACAGGCGTCGACTCTGGGTCGTCGCGTCAACCCTCGCATCCAACAAGAGCGAAAAGGGGGGCTTCATGAGTTGTCTAATTTGCGCAGGACAGGCGCAGGCCATCGATTGCCCCGCCGGATGGGAAGAGCGCTGCTGCGCCCAGTGCGGGTGTTACCGAATGTCCCAAGCACTCATTCTTGAAATGATGGACGAAGGGCAGATCTTCGACACCGAGCGCATGCGCCAGTGGCTGGTGGCGAGGCGCGACGTGGTCGCAGTGCCATCCATCGAACCTCACCAGGCCATCTTGGTGCCCTGACCCCAGGCGCTGCTGGGGTGCAGAGCGTCGTGTCACAACAGTGTGTCAAGTGTGATGGGGAACTGCCGCACACGCTTGCCGGTAGCGTTGTATATCGCATTGGCGATTGCCGCGGCGACCCCGACCACGCCGATCTCGCCCACGCCTTTGGAGCCGAGTTCGTTGACGATGTCGTCGTGCTCCTCGACGAAGATCACCTCGATGTCTCCAATATCGGCATTGACCGGGATGTGGTACTCCGCCAGGTTGTGGTTGAGCACGCGGCCCAGCGAGTGGTCGGTCAGCGCCTCTTCCTGCAAGGCCATGCCTATGCCCCATACCACCCCGCCCAGTATCTGGCTGCGGGCGGTCTTCGGGTTGACCACGCTTCCTGCCGCCACGGCACTGACCACACGGCTGACCCTGATCGAGCCCAGGTCCTCGTCGACCTGAACTTCCACGAATACCGCCGAATGCGTCGCTGTGCTGAAGTGTTCACGCCTGGCACTTGGCTCTGCATCGACCTGCACTTCGAAGACCCCAGGCCCGGCGTCGGCGACGATCTGCGCGAGGGCCACTCGCACGTCCTTGGCCAGCAGGTAGCCATTGGCGAAACCAATCTGCTCGTCCGGCAGCTCGGCAATGGCCGGGTAGGTCTTGCGCGCGATTTCCAGGATCTTTTCGCGCAGCGCCAGGCAAGCCTGGCGCACTGCCGAGCCCACCGAGGAGACGGTGAACGAGCCGCCCTGCAGCGGTGCGGTAGGCAAGCTGGAGTCGCCCAGCACGAAGGTCACGTCCTGCACGTCCAGGCCGCAGGTGTCGGCCGCGATCTGCGTCATGACCGTGTACGTACCGGTGCCGATGTCAGTGGTTGCGCTGCTGACGGTCAGGTGGCCCCGGCTATCGAGACGCGCTTTTGCACTGGCTTTCATCTGCATCGCTTCCCACACCCCGCCCGCCATGCCCCAGCCGACCCGTTGCCTGCCGTTGCGCATGCTGCGCGGTTGCGCGCTGCGTTTTGCCCAGCCGAAGCGGGCCGCGCCTTGTTCGTAGCAGGCCAGCAGCTCCTTGCTGGAGTACGGCTTGCCTTCGTTGGCGTTGCTGGCGGCGAAGTTGCGCCGACGCAGCTCGACAGGGTCGATATCCGCCGCGATGGCCAGCTCATCCAGGGCGCACTCCAGGGCGATCATGCCCAAAGCGGCGCCCGGTGCGCGCATATCCAGCGGCGTGTGGACATCCAGTGGAGCCAGGCGATAACCCAGCGCCACGTGGTCGCACTGGTAGAGCATGCCGCTCCATTCCACCAAATGCTCGGTGTAGTCCTCGAAGCGAGAAGTCTGGCCGGTTGCGTCGTGGGCCAGTGCCAGCAGGCGGCCGTCGGTGCTCGCGCCCAAGCGTAGCCGCTGTTGCGTACGCGGGCGATAACCAAAGGTGAACATCTGCTGGCGGGTGAGCGTAACCCGCACCGAGCGCTTGAGCTGCAGTGCCGCCATCACCGCCAGGGCCAACGGGTATTGCGGACGCAGCCCGGAGCCGAAAGCACCCCCGACGTACGCGGCGCGCACCCGGACCTTGCGCTTGGGCAGGCCAAACACGTTGTGCAGGTAGTCCTGGCAGTTTTGTGTGCCTTGGGTCTTGTCGTGGATCTCCAGGGTGTCGTCGGCCCGGTAGAGCACCGTCGAGGCGTGGGGCTCCATGGGGTTGTGGTATTCGCTGGCGGTAATGTAGGTCGTGTCGACCTTCACCGCGGCACTGGCGAACTGTCCGGCAAAGTCCCCGCGGGGGCTGGGTATTTCGGCCGGAGCCTGGTGCGCATGCTCCAGTACCTCGAGCAGATCGCTCTCATGGGGCGCTTGGCTGTACTGGATCTTTATCAACGAACCTGCATGGCGGGCCAGCTCGAGGCTTTCGGCGACCACCAGGGCCACGGGTTGCCCGCTGTACAGCACTCGGTCGTTGAACAACGGGCGAAACGGCGAGCCTTCGGCGGAGTCGGCGTCTTCATAGTCGTCGTCATCGCCGGACAGCTGCGGGCGGTTGGTGTGGTCGATCACGGCGACCACGCCCGGTAGTTCCAGTGCCTGGCTGCGGTCGATGCTCAGCACGCGGCCACGGGCGATGCTGCTTGAGACAACGCTGCCATGCAGCAGCCCGGTGTCGGGGTATTCGGCGGCATAGCGTGCTTGGCCGGTGACCTTCGCCACGCCGTCCACACGATCCAGAGGCTTACCTACCACGGTTTTCATGTCGTTCATGCTGGCACTCCTACGTCCATGCAGGCCTCGGTCAACGCGCGAACGACCGCCCGATGTGCAAGCTGAACCTTGAAGCCATTGTGGTTCAGTGGTTTGGCCCCTCGCAGCAGGGTATCAGCGGCCTTGGCGAACACCGCCGCAGAAGGGGCCTGGCCCTGCAATTGCGCTTCGGCTGCCGGGTCTCGCCACGGCTTGTGGGCCACGCCACCCAGGGCCAGGCGCGCCTGCTCGATGAGGCCGCCTTTGATTTTCAAGGCACCCGCGACCGACACCAGCGCGAATGCGTAGGAGGCGCGGTCACGTATTTTCAGGTAGCGGTAGTGTTCGTTGAACGCGGGCGGTGGCAGTTCAATGGCGGTGACCAGTTCGTCGACGCTCAACTGGTTGTCCCGCTCCGGCGTGTCGCCCGGCAGGCGATGAAACTCCAGGAACGGGATCTGCCGGGCTCCCCCGCGGCCTTGCACATGGACCACGGCCTCCAGCGCTGCCAGCGCCACGCACATGTCCGAGGGGTGGGTGGCGACACAGGCATCACTTGCACCGAGGATCGCGTGGATGCGATTCAGCCCGGTGCGTGCCGGACAGCCGCTGCCGGGTTCGCGCTTGTTGCAGGGCACGGCGGTGTCGTAGAAGTAATAGCAGCGAGTGCGTTGCAGCAAGTTGCCGCCGGTACTGGCCATGTTCCGCAATTGCGCCGAGGCACCGGCCAGGATGGCCTGGGACAGCAGCGGGTAACCGTGCTCGATGCTCGGGTGCCAGGCCAGGTCGGCATTGCTGACCAGGGCACCGATACGCAGGCCACCGCTTGCCGTCGCCTCGACGCGGTCCAGTTGCAGGTTTGAAAGGTCTATCAGCCGCTCGGGCCTCAGCACGTTTTCCTTCATCAGGTCGAGCAGGTTGGTGCCCCCGGCGATGAAGCGCGAGGCAGGGTCGGCCAGGTTGATGGCTTCGCTGATGGTCGTGGGTTTGTGGTAACTGAAGGGGTTCATCGCTGGGCCTCCTTCATCAACGGCAGGGCTTGCTCGACCGCGGCGATGATGTTGCTGTAGGCCCCGCAACGGCATAGGTTGCCGCTCATCTGCTCGGCGATCGCCTCGCGGGTCGTCGCGCGCCCTTCGCGGGCCATGCCGACGGCCGAACAGATTTGCCCTGGCGTGCAGTAGCCGCACTGGAAGGCGTCGTGCTCGATGAAGGCGCGTTGCATGGGGTGCAGTTGCTCGCCGCGGGCCAGCCCTTCGATGGTGACCAGTTCGGCACCGTCGCACATCACCGCCAGCGTCAGGCAGGCATTGATGCGCCGGCCATCGCGCAACACCGTGCAGGCGCCGCACTGGCCGTGGTCGCAACCTTTCTTGGTGCCGGTCAGGTCGAGTTGCTCACGCAACAGGTCCAGCAGCGTTGTCCATGGGTGGACCTGCAATGAGCGGATCTGGCCGTTCAGCGTCAGGCGGATGGGGTAGGTGGCGGCGTTCTCTGGGGCGTTGGCGCTCATGGGACGTCCTCACGGTTAGCGTTTGCGCAGTTCGCTGCGTCTAAGGGGGGCGACTGGCAGTCCTGGGCCTATGAAGGGGCGGCCGAGGTGCCAGGGCAAAAACAGCGTTGCTCAGCCATGCTTGCGCAAGGCCTCGATCAACTGCGGCTTGGTCATGCTCGAGCGGCCCTTTATGTCCTTGCTTCGCGCTTCCTTTAGCAGGCTCTGCTTGGTCTGCGACTGCAGCGAGTCGGTCGACATCCGCGCGTGCCCCTCACGGGTTTTCGCGGCGCGCTTGGCCGAGTCGGAGCGGGCGCTGCTCTTCTCGCTCGACGAGGTGGTGGTGCCCGAGCCGCGTTTCTCACCGCCGCCCGACTGCTTGTTGACGGTGGCCCAGGCGCGCGCCTCGGCTTCATCTTTGGAAAGGCCTTTGTCTTCGTAGCTTTGCTCGATGTGCTCGGCCTTGCGTTTCTGCTTCTCGGTGTACTTGTCTTTGTCTCCACGGGGCATGGCTGTCACTCCTGGGTTCGAGGGCTACAGGGTGGAGTCGCCGCGGTGGAGCAAAGTGCCTACTGCTGGACGAGTGGTTGCGGCAACGCCGTGACCTTGATCGCCCGCACCGGGACGGCGAATTTCGCGCCGATGCGATTGAAGCGCTCGAGCAGGTGGAAGTTGATGGCCTGCTGGATATCCATGTAGAGGTTGTAGCCAGGGTCCTTGACGATATAGACGCACTCGAATTCCAGCGCCTCCTTGCCAAACCCGCGAAGGTGGGCTCGGTCGAAGCGCACCTGGTCCTGGGCCCTGATCGCTTCCTCGACGATGGCCGGTGCCTGCTTCACCGCATCGGTGGCGGTGTCGTAGGACAGGCCGAACTCGAACACGATGCGTCGCTCCTGCAGGCGCTTGTAGTTCTGGATGGTGCTGTTGATCATGCTGGCATTGGCCATGACGATCTGCTCGCCCCCCAGGCTGCGAATGCGGGTGGTCTTGAGCCCCACGTGTTCCACCGTACCGGCCAGTGGACCGATGACAATGAAGTCGCCGACCTCGAACGGCTTGTCGACGGCGATCGACAACGAGGCGAACAGGTCGCCGAGGATGTTCTGCACCGCCAGCGCAACCGCAATGCCACCCACGCCAAGACTGGCGACGAAGGCGGTGATGTTCACCCCCAGGTTCGACAGCATGGCCAGCAGCACCGTGGACCACAGCAGCACCCGTGCGCCCCAGGCCGCAAGCGTCGCCAGCGCGCTGCCCTGGTACAGGTTGTTGGTGTTGTGGCGGCTGAAATAGCGCCGCAGCCCCAGGCCGATGGCGCGGTTGAGCCACAGGCCAATCTGCAACGCCGCCACCACGAACCACAGGCTGGCGACCCGGCTCGACCAGCGCTCGGGCAAGTCGAGCATGCTGACCCCGACGAGCAGGGCGGCGATGAACAACAGGCTGTTGCTGGTGCCCGCCAGCACTTTGGCCACCACCTGGCTCAACGCGCCATCGTGCTCGGACCAGTGGCGTACCCTGCGCAGTACGAAGGTGATGGCCGCACGGGCGGCAAGAAAGGTCACCACGGTAACGCACAGCGCCACCAGCAGGTTGAGAATGGAAATACCGAACAGCGTGGTATCGGTGAACAGTTCGATGAGGCGTTCGTTCATGGCTGCCCACCTCCTGAGGGCATGCAGTTGCACGGTTCATCATCAGAGGGCATCGCGCGCCAGGAGGTCGGATATGCGTTGGGCAGCCCGATAAAACTTTCCCACGCCGTGGCTTTCTGCATTGGACAGCCCAAGGAGAAACGACCATGTCCCAACCACAACCGCCGCGCGAGCCCACGCAAGGCCCGCATTCGTCCGAGCATGTCGAGTCAGACACCGACCTGGGTTTCGACCCGGATTCGCCCGACCTCGATGACCCGCAGGTAGACCCCCAGGGGCCGGCCAAGCCCCCGCGCGATGTAGAGAAACGATGAAGTGCGGGGCCGCGCTGCGGCCCCACCTGGCGTCAGCTGTCCAGTTGCCTGGCCGCCTCGACGCCGGCTGCCGACAGTTTGATCGGGTAGCTCACGCTGATGTGCCGCTCGCTGTCCACTGCCACGCTGCCATCCTGGATCAACCCATGTTCCTGTAGCGTCTTGAGCATGCCGGCCACTGCCAGTTCGCCGCGGTAGTTGTCCAACACTTCCTTGCCCAGCCCGTGGGGATGGGCATGCAGCAGGCGAGTCAGCACTTCTGTACGCAATGCGTCATTGCTCATGTGTGGTCTCCACGTCATTTGCCATGGGTGGTTTGCAAGGTCTTGGCCTGTTCCAGGTGATGCTCGAGGGCGGGCAGCTTTTCGCTGGCGAAGGCCTTCAGCTCGGGTTTGTCGGACGACTCGGCTTCCTTGCGGAACAGTTCCACGGCCTGCTCGTGGGCATCGACCTGGTTGTTGATGTAGGCCTTGTCGAACGATTCTTCGCGCCACTCAAGAATCATTTTCTTCACCTTGTCGGTCAGCGCCGCTTCGTCGGGCATGCTGATGTCCAGCTTGCGGGCGATATCGCCGAGCTGCTGGTTGGTCTTGGTGTGGTCGGCGACCATTTTCTGGGCGAATTGCTTGATGTCGGCGTTCTGGCTTTTCTCCTGCGCCAGGTTGCCGGCCACCACTTCGGCGATACCGGCCTCTGCGGCCGCATCGACGAAGTCATCGGACGTGGCGGCTTGTACCTGTAGCGATGCCAAGCCCAGCAATAGGGCGATGCCTGCGAGTTTCAACGTTGGCTGGTGCATGTCTTTCCCCTTCTTACCGTTGGCGCGACGTCAATGTCGCAAACGGTTGAGCCGTGGTGCAGGGCGAAGGTTTAGTTTTTTTCGGTGCGCTACGACGACCCGGCTTGACGTACGCACGTCGGGTTCCAATGATCGTGCCTACGCCAACGCTGCCCGAGATGATGCGATGCTGATCGACGAAGAGCTGACCCTGAAAAAGCTGGAGACCTTTCTGACCTTCATGCGCAGCGGCAACCTGGGCCGCGCCGCCGAAGATCTGGCAACCAGTGCCGTCAGCGTCCATCGGGCCATCCACTCGCTGGAGAACGCATTGCGTTGCCCGCTGTTCAAGCACCAAGGGCGCCAGCTGATTCCGCTGGAAAGCGCCTATGTGCTGGAGAAGCGGGGACGCCAGTTGATCCAGGATGCCCAGGAGATGGTCCGCATGACCCGCGAAGCCGCCGGTTTCTATGCGGATCGCTTTCGCCTTGGCGCGCTCTATTCGCTGACGGTGAAGACCGTGCCCAAGCTGGTGATGGGCCTGAAACTGCGGCGCAGCGAGCTGAATATCGACCTTACCCTGGGTTCGAACGTCGACCTGCTCCAGCGCCTGAAGAACCATGAGCTTGACGCGATCCTGGTGGCGCTGGACGAGACCGTCAAAGACCCCGCCTGCGAGCAACTGCCGTTGTTTTCCGACGACATCTTTCTCGCCGTGCCCACCGATTCACCGTTTGCCCACCAGCCCTGCGTGGACCTGGCCGACCTTGCCGAGTCCACCTTCATCACCTTGACCCAGGGCTTCGCCACGCACCGTGATGGCATGCACGTGTTCGAACAGGCGGGGTTCGAACCCAAGGTGGCCATGCAGGTGAACGACATCTTCACCTTGCTGAGCATGGTCAGTTCGGGGGTGGGGTTCGCCCTGCTGCCAGGGCGGATCGCGGCGGTGTACGAGAACCGTGTGCGGCTGGTGCCGCTGCAGCCGCGCTACCGGCTGCAACAACACATCGGCGCGGTGTTCCTCAAGGCGCGTGAGCGCGAGCCGAACTTGCTGGCCCTGCTCGCCGAATGCCGCATGTACAGCATGAACCCAGGCTGAGCTACACCACTGCACGCATGATGAAGAACAGCAGTGAGGGCCCCAGCAGGCAACCCAGGGCGGTGTAGAACGCCGCCGTCAGGCAGCCGTAGGGCACAAGCTTCGGGTCGGTGGCCGCAAGGCCCCCGGCGACGCCGCTGGAGGTGCCCATCAGGCCGCCGAAGATTACTGCCGTGCGGGGGTTGTTCAAGCCGATCATGGGCGCCACGAACGGCGTCACCACCATCACCAGGATCGCCTTCACCAGGCCCGCTGCGATCGACAAGGCCATGACCTCGGAACTGGCGCCGATGGCCGCGCCGGTGACCGGACCGACGATGTAGGTGACCGCGCCTGCGCCGATGGTGGTCAGGCTCACCGCATCGGTGTAGCCAAAGGACATGGCCACCGCGATGCCCGCGATGAACGAGACGCCGATGCCGACGAACAGCGAGATCACCCCGGACAGCCCGGCCCGCTTGAGCTCCTCTATGTTCACCCCGAACGCGGTGGCGACGATGGCGAAGTCGCGCAGCATGGCACCACCGAGCAGGCCGATGCCCGACAGCAGCGGAATGTCCACCAGCCCTTTCTGTCCACCGGTGGCCACGCCGCCCACGTAGGACAGCACCAGCCCCAGGAAGATGGCGATGGCCGAGCCATGCAGGCGGCCGCGGGTGAGCTTGGCGCTGAGCCAGTAGGAGAACCACATGGTGACCCCGATCACGGCAAAGCCGCTGATCAGCCCATAGCCGCTGATGACTTTCATCATGGATTCGTACATGGCGGTCACCGTTGTGGGGCAGTCAAGGGTTTATCGGCGAGTTCCACCGGCTTTTTTCTGCCAAGGCGGTCCAGTAGCGGGACCACGGCAAAACTCGCAGCGACGGCGAGCGTTCCGGCGAGGATCGCCATGGGGCCGCCGGACAGCGCGCCCAGCACGTTCTGCTGCGCGGCCATGGCAACGACGATGGGAATGTAGATGGCGCTCCAGAACTCCACGCCCTGTTCGGACTTGGCGCTGATCAGGCCTTTGCGGTTGAGGTAGCTGCCGATGAAGATCAGCAGCAGCATTGCGATGCCGACACCGCCGACGTTGGCGGGAACGCCCAGCAGCTTGCCGAGCAACTCGCCGATGAACAGGCCGACAAGGGTACACAGGGCCAGGAAGGCCACACCGTAGATGATCATTGTTGTTTTCCTCGCGTTGGGTCGAAGTGGCTTGTTTTTGTCCTTCGAAAAACACGGCAATCAGTGGTCTGTGTTCACCTCCCGACGTAGCAGCGTGTCGACCGTGTCGGCACGGGTATGTTCAAGGGCCAGGGCCCGGCCGTGTTCGAATACGCGGCTGGCAAGGCCGCTAAGGACCGAGCCTGGTGGCATTTCCACTTGCAGCCGAACACCACGCTGGTAGGCGTTGAGCAGCATCGCACGCCAGTCGACCCGGCGCGCCATGTTGCCGGCCAACTCTTCACGCAGGTGTTCGGGGTCGTGCAGAGGGCGCGCGGCGCTGGCACTCAGGCAAGTGATGCGTGGGCGCTGCATCGGCACCTCGGCGAAGGCGTGGCGCAACACCGCGGCGGGTTCATCGAGCAGGGCGCAGTGGGACGGTACGCTGACCGCCAGGCGCTGCGCCGCGACCAGGTGATGCTTGCGCGCCAGGCTTACGACCTCGGCCATCGCCGTCTCGCTACCGGCGATGACGATTTGCTTGTCGCTGTTCAGGTTGGCGACATGCACAGGCCCCGGCACAGCGGCGATCAGTTGTTCGAGCTGCGCAAGTTCAAGGCCGTTGAGCGCGGTCATGCCATAGCCGCTGGGGTAGGCCGCTTGCATCAATTCGCCGCGCAGCGCCACCAGGCGCACGGCATCGGCGAACGCCAGAGCCCCGGCCACCACGGCGGCGGGGTAGGCACCAATGGACAGCCCGGCGACGTAGTCAGGCTGTGGGCTGCGCTGCATTAGCCAACGTGCCCAGGCGACGCCGCAGAGCAGCAGGCACAGTTGCACGGCGCGAGTGGAACGTAGGGCCTCGACGCTGTCCAGGCTCAGTACCGAGTGGCCCAGGCAGTCGCTGGCCTGCTCCAGCAGGGTGGCGGCGTCTTCGGGCAGGCGATGCAACATGCCCGGCTGCTGGGCGCCTTGGCCGGGAAACACGAACAGGCTGCTCATGCGGCGTATGCCTCGGCCAGCCAAGGGTGGCCCACCAGCCTTGGGCCCCGGGCCGTTTTCAGCAGAACCCGCGGTGCGCCACTGGCCCATTCACGCAGGGCGATGGCGCCTGTCGGGGTCTCCAGTTGCACGTCAACCCGGCAAGGGGCATCCGCAAGCTGGTCGAGCAGGGCTTGCGCGCGCGTGCGGTCCAGCGGTTCGGGCACGTGCAGCAAAAGGTCCAGGTCGCTTTCCGGGTGCAGCACCGCCACCCCTGTGGCGAGCTGGTAGCCAACGCCGCCGGTGGGGCCCCAGGCCAGGCCGGTGGCCGCCAGCAGCGCATCCACGTAGGCCAGTGCACGCAGCGCCGGCAAGCCTTCGGAAAGTGTGCAGCGCAGCCCCGATGGGCTGACCTGGCGGGTCACGCAGGACAAGGCCATGTCGCAGGCCAGGCGCTGCTCGCGCGCTGGCCCGCGTACCCCCACCGCCACACGGCCGGGTGCGCAGGTTGCACGGCGTACCACCACCGGCTGCCCGCTGGCCAGCACCGCACGGGCCCACTGCGGGGCATCGCTCGGCAACGCCGAGATGGGCATGCCCCAGAGCAGGTCGTGCGGCTTGGGCGTGTGCATGTCAAGCCCCCTGCCATTGCGCGCGCAGGCGTTCGCGCACTGCGCGGGAGGCACGGCGGTTTTCGCCGTCCAGGCGCGACGACAGGTCGCTCGACTGGCCGATGTCGTGCACCGCCTCGGCCAGGCAGGCACGCACTTGCGCCAGGTCGGCAGGGCTCGGTGACTGTGCGTTGTCCACCGCCAGCTTGCGCCACAGCAGGCCCAGCGAGGCGTAGTTGTCCAGGTCGTAGGCCATGGGCGCTACCTGGGCGGCAAGCGCCTCGAGTTCCTCGACGCTGCGCAAGGTGATACGTGCCGCAGCCGCCTTGCCCATGGCGTGCACCATCACGCCACTGTCATCCAGCGCGATCAGGCGTTGCGCCTGGTAGCCATGGGCGAGGAACGCCCCGGACATCGCCTTGCCCACCAGCAGCCCGATCACCGGGTGCCCGGCCAACCGCGCCTGGGCATAGGCGTCCACCGCAGCGGCCAGCGCCTGGTGAATGCCCAGCGCTTCCTCACGTCGGCCATAGGCCTGGCTGGGCACATCGATGATTGCGACGATGGCGCGTTTCTGGCCGTCGCGGTCGGCGTCGATCGCCTCGCTTACCGCCTTGGCCAGCCCCCAGCCTTCGAGCAGGCCGACTTCGCCGCCACGGGCACGGGGGAAGGGGTTGTGCGCATCGGGCACCACGGCGATGAAGCGCGCCAGGCGGTTGTCCAGTTCACCATCGATCACCCGCAGCGAGGCAGGGAAGCCTGCCAGCGATTCGCCACCGGCCAGGGCCGACAGCCAGTTCAGGGCACGGTTCATCAGGCATCTCCTTGGTACAGGGCGCGCACGTCGGCGGCATCCAGTTGCGAAACCTCGGCGCCCAGCCGCGACAGCCGCTCGAGGAACCAGGCATGCTGACCGGCACGTCCGGCGCTGGGCTGCGCCAGCAGGTGCAGCAATTGCTGGCGAATGTCATCGACATCGTCGGCCACGTAGCCATCGACCAGGCCGCTGGCATGGCGTTGCTCGCCGCCGGTCAAGCTCCAGATGAAGGGCCGGTCCTTGGCGTCGTATTCATCGATACCCGCTTCCTGCTCGATCACCTGCGGGCCGTTCAGGCCCAGGCGCGCTTCGCGGGTGACCAGCAATTGGCTGCACAGGCCGGCGGCGATGGACATGCCGCCGAAGCAGCCGACCGACCCTGCGATCAGCCCGATGACCGGCTGGTAACCGCGCAGCTCGACAATTGCTGCCTGGATCTCGGCGATCGCCGCCAGGCCCAGGTTGGCCTCTTGCAAGCGCACGCCGCCGGTTTCCAGGAGCAGCACGGCGCAAGTGGGGATACCGTTGCGGTTGTCTTCGATGGCCAGCTCCAGGGCGCCGGCGATCTTGGCACCGCCTACCTCGCCCATGCTGCCGCCCTGGAACCCCCCCTCGATGGCGGCGACCACCGCCGGGCGCGCGCCCAGCAGGCCCTTGGCGATCACTACCCCATCGTCGGCCTGGGGCACGATGCCCTGGCGCGGCAGCCATGGCGACATCAGGCGGTCGAACGGGCCGAGCAGCTCGCGGAAAGTGCCCTTGTCGAGCACCGCCTGGGCGCGCTGACGGGCGCCCAGTTCGACGAAGCTGCGGCTTTGCAGCAGGTGTTGGGATGTGTTCATGGGGCGATCTCCTCGAGACCTTGCTCCAGGCGCAGGCGCACCACGCCAGGGGTTGCGCCGAAGTCGTGGATGTCGATGCGCACGGCGGGTAGCTCACGGCCTTCGAACAGGCGCTGGAACAGCTGCGTCCAGCGTGCGGCACCACCGTTGACCGAGGTGACCACCTGGATCTCCAGGCGCTCGGCCGTACCCGGCTCGATCAGCACCTCGAGGTCGCCGGAACTGACGCAGCCCACCAAGGCGCGCCCACGGGCGGGGAGGGCTGCGGGGAATTGAAAGTTGAGGGTCTCCATGTCACAGGCTCCCGGCAGAATCGAGAAACAGGCAGGCGGCCAGCAGATCGGCGGCGCCGCCCGGTGAGGCATTGATGTCCAGCAGCAGGGCATCCAGCTGGCGCAGTTGGCGGCGCCCGGCGAGGCTGGCACTTCCGCCTGCGTCGAGCACAGCACGGGCGCCTTGCTGGGTGGCGGCCAGGCCCTGGGCCCCGGCACGCCAGAGCACGCAGGTGTCGCCGAGGGTGGCCATGATCGCCAGCAAGGCGTCGAGGCGCGCGTGGGGTTCGCTGACGCCGCTGGCGCGGCTCCGGCGCAGTTGCGGCAGGCCGTGGCCGACCACCGCTGGGAAACCTTGTTGCGCCTGTTCGCGGGCGCCACCCACCGCGTGGCGGCGTAGCATCTGCTGGCCATGGCTGTCCTGGATACCCGCGCACGGGTCATCGAGCAACGCAATGCGCCCGGCACGGCTGGCCAGGGCCAGGGCATCGGCACGGGTGTCGAGCGCACGGGCTGCCACCAGCAGGCCCAGGGCCCAGATCGCCCCGCGGTGAGTGTTCACCCCACCGGTGGTGGCCAGCATCGCTGCCTCGCCGTCGCGGCCGATGCGGCCCAGGGCGGCGCGCAGTGGCAGGCCGATCTCGCCATGTTGCTGGGCAGCTTCGGCCATCTGCCGGAAGTACGGCCACAGGGACAGCGCCGAGGCGTGCATCAGGGCCAGGGTCATGTCGCGATGGGCGCCGCTGTCACGCCGGTCCACCAGCCCAGGCTTGGGCGACAGGTCGGCTTCGTCGATCAAGGCCTCCACGGCCAGGTCGGCCAAGTGATCGGCCAGCGCAAGGCCGCGTGCCTGGTGCTGCTTTACAGGGCTGGCCGGGTGCTCGGTTGGATAGCGCGACCACCGCGCTTGCAGGTCGAGATTTTCCATCACCAGCTCCTGAAGCGTGCAGGCGGGTTGTACAGGCCGCCGGACCACTCCACCAGCTCGGCGATACTGCGGGCTGCCAGCAGTTCGCGGCTGGCATCGGTGCGGCGGATGCCCAGGTCCTCGGGCAGCGCCACCAGCCCTTGCTGGCGCAAGCGTTGGGTGTGCTTGGGGTCGTGGCGCAGGCCGATGCTGGTGACCCCGGCCACCGCCGCGATCATCTGCTGGCGTTCCTCAAGGCTGCGCGCCTTGTACAGGTAGGCGATGCCTTCCTCGGTGAGCAGGTGGGTCACGTCGTCGCCGTAGATCATCACCGGCGCCAGTGGCATGCCGGTCTGCCTGGCCACCGCTACGGCATCGAGGGTGTCGACGAAGGTCGGCTTGCCGCCTTCCTGGAAGGTTTCGACCATCTGCACGACCAGCTTGCGGCCGCGTTCGAGCAGGGTGTCGGGCACGGTCATGTCCAGCCAGGCTGGGGTGGCGTGACGTCGCCCTCGGGGGTCGTGGCCCATGTTCGGGGCGCCGCCGAAACCGGCCAGGCGGCCGCGGGTGACGGTAGAGGAATGGCCGTCGCCGTCGACCTGCAAGGTGGCGCCGATGAACAGGTCCACGGCGTACTGCCCGGCCAGCTGGCACATCATGCGGTTCGAGCGCATCGAGCCGTCGCGGCCGGTAAAGAATACGTCCGGGCGCTGGGCAATGTAGTCCTCCATGCCCAGTTCGGTGCCGAAGCAGTGCACGCTCTGCACCCAGCCGGTCTCGATGGCGGGGATCAAGGTCGGGTGAGGGTTGAGGGTCCAGTTGCGGCAGATCTTGCCCTTCAGGCCCAGTGATTGGCCGTAGGTCGGCAGGATCAGCTCGATGGCGGCGGTATTGAAGCCGATGCCGTGGTTGAGCGATTGCACCTGGTGTTTTTCATAGATGCCGCGGATCGCCATCATCGCCATCAGCACATGCACCGGCTTGATATGACGTGGGTCGCGGGTGAACAGCGGCTCGATGTAGAACGGCTTGTCGGCGACCACCACGAAGTCTACCCAGGAGGCCGGGATATCCACCCTGGGCAGGTCGTCGCTGCGTTCCACCAGCTGGTTGACCTGGGCGATCACCAGGCCGTCGCTGAAGGCGGCGGGCTCCACCAGTGCCGGGGTGTCCTCGGTGCTGGGGCCGGTGTAGAGGTTGCCTTCGCGGTCGGCCATGAAGCCGGCGACCAAGGTGACATTGGGGATCAGGTCGACCAGCAGCCGCGAGTACAACTCGATATAGGTGTGGATTGCGCCGACTTCCAACAGGCCGTCTTCGAGCAGTTGGCCGATGCGCAGGCTTTGCGGGCCGGCGAAGGAGAAGTCGAGCTTGCGGGCGATGCCGCGTTCGAACAGGTCCAGGTGCTCGGCGCGGCTGACGCTGGGCATGATCATGTGCAGGTCATGCAGCCGTGCGGGGTCGGCCTTGGCCAAGGCGCGGGAGAGGAAGTCGGCCTGCTTCTGGTTGTTGCCTTCGAGTACCACCCGGTCGCCGGGCGCGATCAGCAATTCCAGCGCTTCGACGATCCGCTCGGTGGGCAGCACCACACCGTCGGCCAGGTGCCGTACCCGGTCGAGACGACGCTGCTTTTCGGCGCGCCGCCGCGACCATTGCGGCGGTGGATTCTTTATTGTGGTCATGAGTGACTCCACGGTTCGCTGTCGTGGAGTGATCCTAGGGGTGGGTGGCGAGCCCATCAATCAAGCTCAGCGCAGGATCGTTACGCTCAGGGTAATGATGGGTCGCCCGCGAAAGGGGCGCGAAGCGGCCCCAATTTGCCGTTAGAACAGCACAGCTACTGCGCAGGACACGAAGCGTTGATCCAGATGGTCTTCAGCTCCGTGTACTGGTCATGGGCCCAGATCGACTTGTCGCGACCGCCGAAGCCGGATTCCTTGTAGCCGCCGAACGGCGTCGAGGCATCGCCTTCGCCGAAGCAGTTCACGGTCACTACGCCCGCACGAATTTCCCGCGACAGGCGCAGCGCATTGCGCAAGCTGCCGGTGTAGGCCGAGGCGGCCAGGCCGTAGACGGTGTCGTTGGCCAACGCGATGGCTTCATCGAGGGTCGTGAAGCTGGTCACGCTGAGCACCGGGCCGAAGATCTCCTCGAGGAACAGCTTGCTGTCGCGGGGCACGCCATCGACGATGGTCGGCTGCACGAACACCCCTTGCTCGGTCTCGCCGCCGTGCACCACCCTGAGCCCTTGCTCGGCGGCGTGCTCCAGGTACGACCTGACCTTGTCGAAGTGCGCGGGGCTGACCATCGCGCCCAGGCGGTTGTCCGGGTCGAGCGGATCGCCCAGTTTCCAGTCCTTCAGGTGCTTGGCGATCAGGCCCAGCAGCTCGTCCTTGACGTCCTTGTGCACGATCAGGCGCGAGGACGCCGAGCAGTTCTCGCCCATGTTCCAGAACGCCCCGGCAGTGACGAACTGGGCCACTTCGTCGAGGTCTTCGCAGTCGTTCATGACCACGGCCGGGTTCTTGCCGCCCAGCTCCAGGACGATGCGCTTGAGGTTGGATTCGGCGGCATATTTCAGGAACAGGCGGCCAGTGTCGGTGGAGCCGGTGAAGCTGACCATGGGGATGTCCATGTGGCGGCCGATGGCTTCGCCCACTTCGCGGCCACCGCCTGGCACCAGGTTGAATACGCCGGCAGGAATACCCGCCTCGTGGGCCAGTTCGGCGACGCGCAGGGCGCTGAGGGTGGTTTCCTTGGCCGGCTTGACCACGATCGAGCACCCGGCGGCGAGCGACGGGGCGATCTTCCAGGCCAGCATCAGCAGCGGGAAGTTCCAGGGCAGCACCAGGCCGACCACGCCGATGGCTTCGCGCACCACCATGGTCACGGCGGCATTGCCGGTGGGGGCAGTGCTGTCGTAGATCTTGTCGATCAGCTCGGCGTGCCAGCGAATCGTATGGAGGGTTTCCGGCACATCGACGTTCTGGCACTCGCTGACCGGCTTGCCGCTGTCCAGGCTTTCCAGCACCGCCAGTTCATGGGCGTTGTCTTCCAGCAACTGGGCGAACTTCAGCAGTACGTGCTTGCGCTCGCCGGGTTGCAGCTTCGACCAGGTGCCGTCTTCGAACACGCGCTTGGCCGCGGCCACGGCGAGGTTGACGTCATTGACGTCGCAGGCGGCGACTTCGGCCAGCGGCTTGCCGGTGGCGGGGTTGTGGGTGACGAAGGTGTCGCCCGAGAGGGCATCGCGGAACTGGCCGTCGATGAACGCCTGGGTGCGTGGTTGCAGCGCGGCGGCGATGGCTGCGTATTGGGCCTTGCTCAGTAGTTCAGCCATGTTCAGGCTCCTGCGGTGATCTGCGCGATGGTGCGCTTGAGTTCGCTGACGACGCCTGCCAGGGCGTCTTTCTCGGCGGCATCCAGGTCGTGCAACGGCTGGCGTACGCCACCGGTCTTCAGGCCGGCGAGCGTGCAGCCGTACTTGATCGACTGGACGAACTTGCCGCCTTCGAGGAAATCCATCAGCGGCATCATGGCGGCCATGATCTTGCGCCCCTTGTCGAAGTCCTTCTCGACTACGCAGGCCTCGTACAAGGCCACATGCTCGCGCGGGATGAAGTTGGAGCCGGCGCAGACCCAGCTCTTGGCGCCCCAGGCGAAGAACTCCAGGGCCTGGTCGTCCCAGCCGCACGACAACTGGATGTGCGGGTGCTGGGTGGCCAGGCGGTGCAATTGGTTCATGTCGCCGGAGCTTTCCTTGATGGCGACGACATTGCGCACCTCGGCCACGGCGTCGAAGAATGCCTCGCCCATGCTTACGCCCATGCGGCCGGGGTAGTTGTAGAGCATGATCGGCAGGTCGGCGGCCGCATCCACCGCCTTGACGTGCAGGGCGATCTCCTGCTGGGTCGGCAGGGCGTAGGGCGGGGTGCCGACCAGCAACGCGTCGGCCCTGGTTTCCCGGGCGTGCGTGGCGAAGGCCACGGCGTCTTCGGTGCGAATGCCACCGGTACCGACGATCAGCGGCAGGCGACCGTTGAGCACATCCTTGGCCTGGGCGACCAGCGCGAGGCGTTCCTGGGCCGTGTGGGCGTAGTACTCGCCGGTGGAGCCGCCAATGATGATGCCGTGGACCTTGGAGTCGACCAGGTACTCGAGGACTTCGCTGAACGCCGCCTTGTCGATCGTGCCGTCTGCGGCCAGCGGGGTGATTGCCGGGGTGTAGATGCCTTGGAATTTCACTTCTATCGCTCCTTGTACTGTCGGTAAGGGAAAACAGCGCCGTGGAAGGGCACAACGTGCGGTCTAGGCCTCGCGGCCCGCCTTGAACTGGCCCCACTGCAAGTTCAGGTTCACCCCCACCGACACCAGCAGCGACGGCGGGTTGGCGTTGGGGCCGACGGCGCCCAGGACGAAATCGATCAGCTCGCTGCGCTCGCCGGCCAGCCATTCGCCGAGCAGCTTGCCGGTGGCGGTGCCGCGGGTGACTCCTAGCCCGTTGCAGCACAGGGCGCCGTAGACGTTGGGGCGCAGTTCGCCGAAATAGCCTTCATGGTTGCGTGACAAGGCCAGCGCGCCGCCCCAGGTGTATTCGAACGGCACGCCCGGCAGCATGGGAAAGCGCCGCTCGAACGATGCCGCATGACGCCTGGCGACGCGCGCCAGGTACCTGGGGTCGCTGCGCCCGCTGGGGTTGAAGCTGAAGCTGTTGCGCACCAGGATGCGGTTGTCGGGCGTGCGCCGAACCGTAGTGCCGAACGGGTGGGCGGGGATCAGGCCCCAGTACGGCTTGCCACCCAGCCGCGCTTGTTCTTCGGCGGTGAGTGGGCGCGTGAGGCTGGCGTAGGTGAACACCGGCAGCATGCGCCCCTTGAGAAAGCCGAAGCTCATGGCGAAGGCGTTGTTGGTGAGGATCAGCTTGTCGGCGGTGATGGTGCCGTGGGCGTGCTTGAGCACGCTCTTGCGGCCATAGTCCACCGAAGTGATGGGGGTGTGTTCGAACAGGCTGACATTGCCGGGCAGGGTGTCTGCCAGGCCTTTGACCAGCGCCGATGGCTGTACCAGCGAGGTGCCGGGAGTGAACAGCGCCTTGCGGTAGAAGTGGGTGCCGATGTGCGCGGGCAGGTCCTGGGCCTCGAGCATCTGGTACGGCTGCTCCAGCTTGTCGAGGCCGCTGCGGTAGGCATCGAGGATGGCGATGCCCTTGGGCTCGATGGCGGCTTGGTATTTTCCGCAGTTGTGCAGTTGGCAGTCGATGCCGTGGCGCGCGACCAGGTCTTTCAGGTGGTTCTGGCCGCTGAGGTTGAGCTTGAGGGTCTTCTTGGCAATGGTGATGTCGCCGATGTAGTCAGGGGCACCGATGTCGTGGGGCAGGTCGATGGCAAAGCCTGCGTTGCGCCCGGAGGTGCCGAAGCCCACTTCCTGGGCATCGACGAGGATGATGGCCTGGTCGGGGAACCGGGTCGCCAGTTCACGTGCCGCCGCCAGCCCCGTGAACCCGGCCCCGACGATGACCCAGGGGGCGTGGCTGTGGCCGCGATGAGCGGCAGTGGGCTGGCGCTGTTTGCTCAGGTGGTACCAGCCGCACGAATGGTCGTCGGCAGGCAATGAAGTGACTGAAGTCATCTGAATGATCCTGGAGTTATCCAAACTTTCGGCACAGCGTTCGATGGCCACGGGTTAAAGGTCATGGCGTATTTCCCGTGACGGTGGATGTCCGAAAAGTGCGTGATAAGTTCGGCTGAAATGACTGCTGGAAACAAAGCCGCAGGCCAAGGCCGCTTCGACGATTGAAAGGTTGGAATTTTGAATAAGGCGCCGCGCTTCGATCATGCGCAAGTGCAAGTAGTGTTTCTGCGGCGAAGTTGAAAGTTTATGTCGGAACAGTCGCTCCATCTGCCGCCGGGACAGGCCGGCATAGTGCGCCAGCTGGTCGAGGTCGAGCGGGTCTTCAAGGTTCGACTCCATCAGCAGGATGACTTCGCGCAGGGGGCCGTGCAGGTGGCTGGCGTGGGTGCCACGCAGGCGCGAGCGGTCGTAGTCGAGCACCTCGGCGACGGCATTGGCCAGGGCGCGACCGGCACAGGTCTCCAGCCACTTGAGCATCATCCTGAAAGCCCCGGCGGGGGTGGCGGCAGTGATGCGGTCGCCATCGAACACCAGCGTGTCGAACGACACCTGGGTGCCAGGCGCCTGCTCGCACAAGGCCGTGCGCTGCTCGGGGTGAATGGTGCAGCGGTAGCCGTCCAGTAGCCCGGCCTTGCCCAGGTACCAGGCGCCATTCCACAGGCCGCCCAGGGCCATGGGCAGCTTGGCCAGGCGACCCAGCAGGCTGCCTAGCCAGGCGGGCACGGCCCTTGGGCTGCGCAGCCCGCCGCAGATCACCAGCAGGTCGAGGTTGGCCAGGCGAATGTCGGTCAGCGGGGTGTCCGGGCGGATCGGGATCGCCAGGTCGCTCATGACTTCGGCATGGGTATGGCTGAAGGTGTGGACCTGGACGGTGCCGGGGGTGATCAGGTTGGCCGTGACCAATACATCGAGCGACTGCGTGAAACAGGGCAATGAAAAATGGTCGAGCAACAGAAAGCCCACATGCGAAGTGCTGGCCTGGGTATCATCGCGCCCTGCAAGTGCAGGTTTTCGAGCGGCGAAAGTTGTGCTGAGGGTATTCGTCATGTTCTTCATGTTGGCACTCTTTCGCGCAGGCTCGACCGCTCGCTTGAATGTGCAAGTTATCGATGAGTTAGTGTTCTTGCTCGCGAGAGTTGATGGCGGGCTTGAACAGAATTTATGGCTGGGCGACGGGAGCGTCCAGCAACATTTCCGGGTGCGAATGGATAACTCGGTGTTATCCGTTGTTCGATGAATCAGTCGTTGAGGAAACTGTCCTCGAAGGGGTAGTGCGTCAGTAATTCATAGCCGTTTTCGGTCACCAGAAGTTGGTTTTCCAGCTTGATGCCGTCCTTGCCTCCCACTTCCCCGACATACGCCTCGACGCACAAGGCCATGCCCGCTTGCAGTTCGCCGTCGTAGCCGTAGGCCTGGAGGTCTTCCGGGTAGCGGATGCTCGGGTACTCATCGCACAGCCCTACGCCGTGGAAGATGATGCCGTAGCGCTGTGCTCGGTAAGGTTCCGGCAGCCGGTGGGCGAGGGCGGTCATGTCGCTGAAGCGCATACCGGGTTTGACCAGCTCGATGTTGTGGCTGATGTGCTCATGGGCGATGCGGTACAGGTGCTTCTGCTGCGCCGTGGGTTGCAGAGCGCCACAGATCCAGCTGCGGGACATGTCGACGCACATGCCGTAGACGCCGATCAGGTCGGTGTCGAACGACACCAGGTCACCGTCGCTCAACACGCGCGGGCCAGACTCCTGGAACCAGGGGTTGGTGCGCGGGCCGGAGCTGAGGATGCGTGTCTCGATCCACTCGCCGCCGCGGCGGATGTTGCCCGCATGCAGCACCGACCAGATGTCGTTTTCGGTCAGCCCAGCGCGCATCGCCTGCTGCATCTCGGCAACCGACGCCTCGCAGGACGCCACCGCGCAACGCATCGCCTTGATTTCATCGGGGCCCTTGATCGCCCGTGCCAGCTCGGTCACCGCCTGGCCGTTGCACAGCTCGATACCCCGCGCATCGAGTGCACGCACCCCGGCCAGCTCGATACGGTCGACCGCCAGGCGCCGGTTGCCGCCGGCATGCTTGCGCAACAGCTCATCGACTTGGCCGGCGAAGCGGCGGGCATGCTCATCGGTACGCTCGCCGGTTTCGAAGTAGAAGAACGAGGCGCCGCTGCGCAGTTCGCTGACCAGGGGCAGGTGCGCACTCAAGTGGTCGCAGCCATGGAAGTCCCACAGCACCACGTGGCCACTGGCGGCGACGAAGCAGGCGCGGGCCGGGTTGTGGGTAGTCCACAGCTGCATGTTGGTGGTGTCGGTGGCGTAGCGGATGTTCAGCGGGTCGAACAGCAACAGGCCACCCAGCTCGCGTGCCAGCAACTGCTGCTTGAGGCGTTCGAGGCGGTACTCGCGCATCGTCGGCAGGTGCGGTGGTTGCAGGCCCAGGCGTTGCCATTCGGCGAACGCCAGGGGCGTGGGGCCGATTTCGGCGCGGTCGTTGTCGTCCACCGAACCATCGGGCTTGAGCGCGCTGGCGCGGCGGCGTGCGGGGTCGATCCGCCGGGCATCGGCGGGAATTGAGTAGGGCGATGCATTCATGACTACGGCACTCTCACTTGATCAGCGGGGCGGTCAGTTGGACGGTTCGGCGGCAGAGCGGGCGGCCTGCAGCCATTGGTCGAACTGCTGGCGGTGGGCGGCGACCCACTCCTTGGCGTGGCGCTCGATGTCGGCCGGCTTTTTCTCGCCGTTCTGCATCTTCAGGTTCTGCTCGCTCTCATCCTGGGTGCTGATTTGCACCAGCGACAGGAACTTGACCGCTGCTGGGTTCTTCTCGGCGAAGTCCTTGTTCAGCGCCGCCACAATCTTGTCGATGGCAAAGCCCAGGTTCTTGCCCTGGTACATCGTGTTGACCGTGTTGTCGCCGCCCGGCAGGTCGGTCTTGGGCACTTCCAGCCAGACCACGTCGCGGCCTTCGACCAGCACGCTGGCGATCCACTGCGGGACCCAGGTGAAGTAGAGGATCGGCTTGCCTTCCTTGTAGCGGGCGATGGTGTCGGCCATCAGGGCGAAGTAGGAGCCTTGGTTGACCTGGATGCTTTTCTCCAGGTCGTAGGCCTTCATGTGGTGGGCGATGGCCAGTTCGCAGCCCCAGCCGGGGTTGCAACCGGTCAGGTCGGCCTTGCCATCGCCGTTGGTGTCGAACAGCTTGGCGATTTCGGGCTTCTTCAGGTCGGTGATGTACTTGATGTTGTATTGCTCGGCGGTCTTCTTGTCGATCAGGTAGCCCTGGAGCACGCCGGGCAGGATCTCGCCGACCTTGACCATCACCTCGTCGCCACCGGCCTGCTGGTAGAACTTGGCGTGCAGGTTCTCCCACAGGTGCACGGTGAAGTCGGCGTCGCCATTGGCCAGGGCCACCATCATCACGCCGTATTCGGTTTCCTTCGGTTCCTGGACCTTGTAGCCGAGCTCGCGCAGGCCCGCCATGGCCACCTCGCCACGGAAGCGTTCCTCGGCGATGGACGGGAAGATCGGCGTGACCTTGGTGCCTTCGCCAGGGCGCTCGGGCGAGGCGTGGGCGAGTAGCGCGCTGGCAGCGAGGGTGAGTGCAACGAGGCTTTTCAGGAAGCGCTTGGGGACAGTGAGCTTTGACATCGTTTCGGGCCTTGTGTGGAGGGAGTGGAATACGGCGAATCGATTGCTTCAGTGTCAGGAGAGCTTGCGCCGCGGCACCTGCGGTTGCGCGCCGAACAGGCGCCACACAGCGCCCACGGGGCCGGTGTGGTACCAGCGCAGGCTTGGGTCGGCGCTGCTGCGGTCGCCCATGGCCTGGGTCAGGCGGTCGAGGAAGATGGCCAGCAGCACCAGGCCGACCCCGCCGACCGTGGCCAGCCCCATGTCGAGGCGGCCGATGCCGCGCAGCACCATCTGGCCCAGGCCGCCGACCGAGATCATCGAGGCGATCACCACCATCGACAGCGACAGCATCAGGGTCTGGTTGAGCCCGGCCATGATGGTCGAGGTGGCCAAGGGCAGTTGCACCCGCGACAGCATCTGCCACGGGGTGCAGCCGAAGGCGCGGGCCGCTTCGATCTTGTCTTCGGGCACCTGGCGGATACCCAGGTTGGTCAGGCGCACCAGAGGCGGCAGGGCGAACACGATGGTCACCAGCACGCCGGGCACGTTGCCGATGCCGAACAGCATCACCACCGGCACCAGGTAGACGAACGCGGGCAGGGTCTGCATGGCATCCAGCAGCGGGCGGATGACTCGCTCCAGGCCGTCGCTGCGGGCGCAGAGGATGCCTAGCGGAATGCCGAGCACCGCGCAGAAGAACACCGAGGTCAGCACCAGCGCGAGGGTGGTCATCGACTCGGACCACACGCCGATCAGGCCCAGCAGCGTCAAGGTGACGAAGCACAGCAGCGCCATGCGCTTGCCCGCCAGCTGCCAGCCGAACAGGGTCGAGAGCAGGATGCCGATGCTCGGCGGGATGCTCTGCAAGGTGAATTCGATGCCGTTGAGCACCTGGTCGATGGGCCAGCGAATGGCGCGGAACACATCGCGGAAGTTGTGCACCAGGAACTCCAGGGTGCTGGTGACCCAGTCGCCCAGGGGGATACTGGCGGACTGGAACGGGTCGAGAAGACTGAACTCGGACATTGCAGGTAACCTCTTCATCAAGCGACGCGCAGGTCGTCGAAGCGCAACGGGCGGCGGGTGCGATCAGTTGCGGCTCAGGGTCTGTAGCAGACGGTTCTTGGACAGCGCGCCCTTGAGGGCGCCCTCGCGATCGAGCACGGGCACCGGGTAGGGAAGTGCAGCGGCGATATCCAGGACTTCGTGCAGCGGTGTGTCGGTGTAGACCGGCTGCTGTTCGTGCAGGAAGTAGTGGTGGGAGGACGCCTGGCCCTTGCTGGTGGTGTCGACCACGCTGAGCAGGTGGCCGCGCTCGTCGATGAGAAAGTCGAACTCGTCGCAGGCCTTGAAGCGCGCCGCTTTTGCGTCGGCCCGGCAGTATTGCTCTGGCGAGCACTGGGCGACGTCGCCGGCCTTGAGGATGCGCGAGCTGTCGAAGCCTTTGAAGAAGGTGCGCACATAGTCGTTGGCGGGTTGGTTGATCAGCTCTTGTGGGGTGCCGATCTGCACCACCCGGCCGCCTTCCATGATCGCGATGCGATGGCCGATGCGGATGGCTTCTTCAATGTCGTGGGAAATGAAGATGATGGTGCGTTGCTGCTCGGCTTGCAGGCGAATCAGCTCGCCTTGCATCTCGCTGCGGATCAGCGGGTCCAGCGCGGAAAAGGCCTCGTCCATCAGCAGGATGGTCGGGTCGTTGGCCAGCGCGCGAGCCAGGCCGACGCGCTGCTGCATGCCGCCGGAGAGCTGGTGCGGGTAGCTGTGCTGGTGTTCGGCCAGGCCCACCTGGGCCAGGGCTTCGCGGGCCCGGGCGTGGCGCTCGGACTCCTTGACGCCAGAGACCTCCAGGCCGAAGGCGGTGTTTTCCAGCACGCTCATGTGCGGCATGAGGGCGAAGGACTGGAACACCATGCCCATTTCCTTGCGTCGCACATCCAGCAGGGCTTTGTCGTCAAGGCCGGTGATTTCGCGGCCGTTGAGGTAGATGCTGCCGGAGGTCGGCTCGATCAGGCGATTGAACAGGCGCACCATCGTCGACTTGCCCGAGCCCGACAGGCCCATGATCACGAAGATCTCGCCACGCTT
The DNA here is from genome assembly GCF_042709235.1 of Pseudomonas sp. LS_2. Lineage (NCBI taxonomy): Bacteria > Pseudomonadati > Pseudomonadota > Gammaproteobacteria > Pseudomonadales > Pseudomonadaceae > Pseudomonas > Pseudomonas sp. LS_2. The sequence continues at coordinate 25,490 of NZ_JAVAYC010000013.1, forward strand.
TACCGAGAAACTGGCATCGAACACGCCAATGACGTGGCCGGTTTTCTCGAAGACTTCGCTTTTGCTGGCGCCCGAGCGCAGCAGGTCCATGGCCAGGCGCGGTTGTGGGCCAAAAACTTTGTAGATGTTCTTGACTGAGAGAATTTCATCGGAGTTGGTCATGTTCGCCCACCTGTTTTTATCGGAAGCGGCTGTCGCGCGCTTGCGCTTTCAAAGTCAGGGCAGTGAAACCAGAAGTGATGTGCATGAGCGTGCCTTCTTATTGTTGTTGCCCGTGTTGGGGCTTTCTTAAAATCTATCGCCATCGGCGGGCGCTGTTCCAACGACATTTCCGAAGGGTCACGGATAACCTGGGGTTATGCCTGGCTTGGCTACGACGTTATGGCGTTCGCTGCGACATGCTCGCTGGTGACGCTGCAAGCGCTGGTTTACCCTCGAACCCAGACAAGCCGAATGTAAGGACGCCACGTATGTTGGGTAAGCACGCCGATCCAGACACCTTGTTGCTGCGCATGCCGTCGCTGCGTGCAGTGAAGGCGTTCGTTGCCGCCGCCAAATACGAAAGCTTCACCCGCGCCGCAGAAGCGCTGTGCGTGACCCAGGCGGCGATCAGCCGGCAGATTCGTGAGTTGGAAGCGTTTCTTGGCGCGCAGTTGTTCGTGCGGGTGGGCAGGGCGGTGGAACTGACCCCCGCCGGGGCGATCTTCTTCGAGGCGGCGCAGATGTCGTTCGTCAACATTGCCCAGGCGGCGGACCGCATCCGCAGCACGCCCGTGCACAAGCATGTGTTGACCCTCTGCTGTTCGCCGGCCTTTTCCGCATTCTGGCTGTCGCACCACCTGCCGGAGTTTCGCGCCAACAACCCGGATATCGACTTGAACCTGGTGGCCACGCAGAACTTCGTCAACATGGAGCCGGGCGTGGAACCGGACATCATCATTTCCAAGATCCCCAAGGTCGCGGAGGGCTACAAGAGCTACCCGCTGTGCCATGACGTCATCTACCCCATCTGTACGCCGCTGTTTCTCGAGCAGCACCCCGATATCAACACCCTCGAAGGCATTCGCGATGCGGCACTGTTGAACCTCAGCCCCATCGGCCGCTCCGGGGTGGCCGAACACGTGGACTGGGGCGTGTGGTTCGCGTTCCAGAACATCGACCTGGACGAGCGTCCCGCCTGCGCCCCGCCGATTCTCAACGCCAACGACTACAGCCTGATCATCAACATGGTGCTGAGCCACCAAGGTATCGCCCTGGGGTGGAACCAACTGGTGGAAGGCATGCTCGAGCGGGGTGTGCTGGTGCAGCCGGTGAAGCAACGGATGACCCTGCGCAACAGCCTGCATTACCTGGCGTGCCGCGAGCAGGCGGTGGATGACGAGGTGGGTGGCAGGGTGAGGGACTGGATACTGTCCAAGTTCGAGCGCTGACCGGTGCGCCTTGCCTGCGATTGATAACGTCGGCTTATCCATTTGCACGTGAAAAAGTCGTTTGTCGCTGTTGCGGCACTTCCCTAGCCTTGGGAAAAAAATCGCAATGCTCGTATTGCGAAACAGCCCTACGACAATGACAAGGCAAACGACCATCGACCCTGTGCCTGAAGGGGGATGAGTGGAGGATGACAATGAGCGGCAAGCTTTCCGTAGTCGACCTGATCCGCAAGCGCAAGGCTCGCCATGCCCTGCCGCGCGAGCTGTACATGGACCCTGAAGTGTATCGCCAGGACCTCGAGCAGATCTGGCACAGGGACTGGGTGTTCGCCGGGCACACCTTCGAAATCGAGAAGCCGGGCCAGTACTTCACCTTGCAGGTCGGCGATTACCCGGTGGCAGTGGTCATGGGCAAGGATGGGCAGGTGCGGGCGTTCCACAATGCCTGCCGTCATCGCGGCGCCAAGGTGTGCGAACACGCCCAGGGCAAGGTGGCGAAGATGGTCTGCCCTTATCACAAGTGGACCTTCGAGCTCGATGGCTCGCTGTTGTTCGCCGGCAACATGGGCGCGAACTTCGACAAAACCCAATACAACCTCAAGACCGTGCACTGCGAGATCGTGCACACCTACATCTATGTCTGCGTCGCCGAGCGCGCCCCGGACTTCGAGCGTTTCAGAAGTGCAGTAAGCCCGTTCATCGCGCCGCACAAACTCGAAAACTGCAAAGTGGCCTTCGAGTCGAACCTGATCGAGAAGGGCAACTGGAAGCTGGTGTTCGAGAACAACCGGGAATGCTTCCATTGCGATGGCACCCACCCCGAGCTGATGAATTCCTTCGTCGAGAACCTGTCCGTGGCGGGCGTAGGCGGGGAAGAAGACCCTGAGCTGGCTGGACATTGGGCGCGCTGCGAGGCGGCCGGCATGCCCAGCCGTCTGGTCATGGACCCTGACGGGCGCTATCGCATGACGCGCATTCCGCTGTCGGCGGGGGCGGTGAGCTACACCATGGATGGCAAGCCTGCGGTCGCCGGGCGCCTGGACGACAGCGGCGAGCCGGATATCGGCGCACTGCTGTACTTCAACTACCCCTCTACCTGGAACCACTTCCTCGGCGACCACGCCCTGAGCTTCCGTGTTTTGCCCATCGGCCCTGGTGAAACCCTGGTCACCACCAAGTGGCTGGTGCCCAAGGACGCCAAGGAAGGCGTGGACTACGACCTGGAGCGCCTGACCAAGGTGTGGCTGGCCACCAACGACCAGGACCGGCAACTGGTCGAGGGCACCCAGGCGGGTATTTCCTCACCGACCTATGAGCCGGGGCCTTTCTCGGAAATTGCCGAAAACGGTGTGTGCCAGTTCGACGACTGGTATTGCGAAACGCTGCTCACGCGCTTGCAGGGGCCGATCCCGCTCAAATCGGTGATCTGACACGCTGCCCAGTGCTAGTCAGTTAAGCCGCTAGGGGCCGCACAGCGGCCCCAGTTTGGCTTGATTGCCTGGCATCAGGCCCCGGCTTTTGTAGTATCTTCTGCGCCCGTTTTCCGAGGCCTGGCGATGATAAGCAGTGCGCGTGGCGCCACGATGTGTGGTTTGTTGGCGATCTCCATGTGGAGCATGTCGATTGCGTTGATCCGCAGTATCAGCTCCACCTTCGGCCCGGCCGGTGGCGCGGCGATGATCTATTCGCTGGGCACGCTGTTGCTGTTGGTGGTGCTCGGCAAGCCGCGCCTGCGCTCGGCGCCCATACCGTACCTGCTGATGGGCGGCGCGCTGTTCGTGACCTACGATGTGAGCATGTCGTTGGCCCTGGGCTATGCCAGCAGCGATACCCAGGCGGTGGAGGTGAGCGTGGTCAACTACCTGTGGCCTGCGCTTACGGTGTTGCTGTCGATCTGGATCAATGGCCAGCGCGCCCGCTGGATGATCGTGCCAGGGTCGTTGCTGGCGCTGTTCGGCATCTTGTGGGTGGTGGCCGGCGAGGGTCTTTCGCTCGAGCGCCTGGTCACCAGCGTCAGCGCCAACCCCCTGGCCTTCGGGCTGGCGTTCGTCTGTGCGCTGAGCTTCTCGCTGTACTGCAACGTCACCCGGCGCTACGCCGGCGCCGGTAACCAGGTGGCGTTCTTCTTCATCCTCACCACCTGCGCACTGTGGACCAAGTACGCCTTGAGCGACGAGCAGATCCACGATTTCACCCTCGCCAGCAGCCTGGAACTGCTCGTGGCGGCCGTGGCGGTGGGCGGAGGCTATGGCTTGTGGAACATCGGCATTACCCGCGGCAACCTGACCTTGCTGGCCACTGCCTCGTATTTCGCCCCGGTGGTGTCTGCCGCATTCGCCATGGTCTGGCTGGGGGCGGCGTTGACGCCGCAGTTCTGGCAAGGCGCCGTGCTGGTGACGGTCGGCTCGCTGCTGTGCTGGTATGCGACCCGCGAGGTGGCGCCCCGGGCAGAGATGGGCGTGAAGCAACAATAAGCCTCGGCCATGCGCCTGGGCGGCGCAACGCGAGGTATGCTTGCGAACCCCATTCCCGCCACGAGACGCGCAGCCCGATGACCCTGCATATCAATACGCCCCTGATCGAATCCCGTGCCCTGAGTGCCGCCGCCCAGTGCACCGTTCACCTCAAGCTCGATGCCCTGCAACCTTGCGGCTCGTTCAAGCTGCGCGGTGTCGGCCATGCCTGCGAGGTTTATCGCGCCAAGGGCGCCCGCCGCTTCGTGTCGTCCTCGGGCGGCAATGCCGGGCTGGCCGTGGCCTATGCCGGGCGCCAGTTGGGGGTGCCGGTCGTGGTGGTGGTGCCGCAGACCACCACCGAGCGCGCCAAGGAGCTGCTGCAGATGGAGGGCGCAGAGGTGATCGTGCATGGCGGCTCCTGGCAGGAGGCCAACGAATTGGCGCAGACGCTGATCGGCCCGGATGATGCCTTTATTCACCCCTTCAACAACCCGCTGCTCTGGACAGGCCACGCGACGATGATCGACGAGGTGGCCAGCACCGGCTACAAACCCGATGCCGTGGTGTTGTCCGTTGGCGGGGGAGGGTTGCTGAGCGGGGTGGTCGAGGGCTTGCAGCGCAACGGTTGGAACGATGTGCCGGTGATCGCCGTGGAAACCCAGGGCGTAGCCTCGTTCCACGCGGCCACGTTGGCGGGTAAGCCGGTGGCCCTGGAGGCGATCACCTCCGTGGCCACCTCCTTGGGCGCCAAGCAGGTGTGCGACCAGGCCTTCGCCTGCGCGCAGACGCATCCCATCGAAAGTCTGGTGGTCAGTGACCGACAAGCACTCCAGGCCTGCGAGCGTTTCCTGCACGACCAGCGCATCCTGGTCGAACCTGCCTGTGGCGCGGCGCTTGCCGTGGCGTACCAGGGCGAGGCCTTGTCGCGCTACGACCAGGTCCTGATGGTGGTGTGCGGCGGTGCTACGGCGTCCTACGAGCAGCTCCAGGCCTGGTTGGCTCAGCCTTGAGGGGCAGGCCTCAATAGACCTGCGGCACCATGATCTCTTCAGGCGTCGGGCTGCGCGTGTAGTCTTCCTGCCTCACGCGCTGGGGCAGCTCGACCCTCGGCATCTCCACTTCTTCATAAGGCATTTGCGCCAGCAGGTGGTGAATGCAGTTCAGGCGCGCCTTCTTCTTGTCGTCGGCCTGCACCACCCACCAGGGCGCTTCGGCGATGTGGGTGCGCTCGAGCATGACCTCCTTGGCCTTGGTGTAGGCCTCCCAGCGGCGGCGCGACTCCAGGTCCATGGGGCTGAGCTTCCACTGCTTCAGCGGGTCGTGCAGGCGGCTGAGAAAGCGCAGGTGCTGTTCTTGGTCGGAAATCGAGAACCAGTACTTGATCAGTTGGATGCCAGAGCGGGCGAGCATGCGCTCGAACTCCGGCACGGTGCGGAAGAACTCCTCGTACTGGTCGTCGTTGCAGAACCCCATGACCTTCTCCACGCCCGCGCGGTTGTACCAACTGCGGTCGAACAGCACGATCTCGCCGGCTGCCGGCAGGTGCGACACATAACGCTGGAAATACCACTGGGTGCGTTCACGGTCGTTGGGCGCGGGCAGGGCGGCCACGCGGCATACACGAGGGTTCAGGCGCTGGGTGATGCGCTTGATCACGCCGCCCTTGCCGGCAGCATCGCGGCCTTCGAACAGGATCACCACCTTGTGGCCGGTCTTGACCACCCAGCTCTGCAATTTCACCAACTCGCCTTGCAGGCGGAACAGTTCGCGAAAGTAGGTGCGCCGTGCGGCCTTGTCGCTGCCGTCCTCGACATGCGCGTCGAACAGGGCGTCCAGGGCGTGGTTATCCTCGGCAAGCTCAAGCTCCAGCTCTTCATCACTGTGGTCGAGCAGCTCACGGTGGATGCGGTGTATCAGGCTGTGTTCGATCGACGACATTGGCGGGGCTCGCTGTAGGAATATGGCTAATTGATACCGCCGTTACATGACCGGCGAGTGACATGAACCCCGCACAAGCCCTGCGCTAGAGGGGCAGAGCAGGCAAATTGCCTGCTCGCCACGTAACGTTCATAAAGTTGTAATGAAGCTGCTGCAAAGTGTGCCGGGCCAACACACGGAGCGCTTTTCAATGATACGCCTGATGAAATCTGCCGCACTCGCCGTTACGGTTTCTCTTTGCACCACTTCTGCCTTTGCAGAGAACGTCCGCCTGACCGGTTCCGGTGCCAGCTTCCCAGCGCCGATCTACCTCACCTGGTTCAAGGACTTCAGCAAGAAGACCGACGGTGTGACCGTTGACTACCAATCCAAAGGTAGCGGCGCGGGTGTCCAGGACTTCCTGAACAAGACCGTCGACTTCGCCGCAAGCGACTCGGCCATGAAACCAGAAGAAATTGCCAAGGTCGGCGAAGGCGTGCAACTGCTGCCGATGACCGCTGGCGAAATCGTCCTGGCCTACAACCTGCCAGGCAACCCGAAAGGCCTGAAGCTGTCGCGTGAAGTGTATTCGGACATCTTCCTGGGCAAGATCACCCAGTGGAACGACCCGAAAATCGTTGCCGCCAACCCTGAGCTGAAACTGCCGGCTACCCCGATCACCGTTGTCGTGCGTGCCGACTCCAGCGGCACCACCGCTGTCTTCACCAAGCACCTGTCGGCCATCAATGCCGACTTCAAGAGCACCCTGGGCGAAGGCAACACCGTCAACTGGCCTGCTACCGACAAGTTCATCAAGTCGCCGAAGAACGATGGCATCACCGCCACCGTCCGCCAGACTCCAGGCGCGATCGGCTACATCGAGTACGGCTTTGCCAAGCTGGCCAAGGTCGACTTCGCGGTACTGCAGAACAAGGCTGGCCAATACGTCGTACCCAACGCCGAAAGCGGCGCAGAAGCCCTGGCTGCGGTGAAGATGCCAGCTGACCTGGTGGCCTGGCTGCCTGACCCGGAAGGTGCCAAGTCCTACCCGATCACCACCTACACCTGGATGATCTTCCGCAAGGACAACGGCAACCCAGCCAAGGCCAAGGCCATGCGTGACATGATCGAATACAGCCTGACCGAAGGCCAGAAGATTGCCGACTCGATGGGCTACATCCCGCTGCCGCCGTCGGTGATTGCCGAAGTGCGCAAAGCTGCTCAAAACATCCAGTAACACCTTTAGGCGCTCCCGGTGGTGATCTGCAGTCACCCCGGGGGTGTTTTTCCTTTGTTCCGGAATTAGCCAATGAACACTCCTTTTGCCATACCGGATAATCCAGACTCCGCCTGCCAGCCGCCGTCCAGGAAAGATTTCCTGGTTGATCGCACGTTCCGTGCGCTTGCGCGTATCGGCGTGGTGTTGGTGCTGGCGCTGGTCTTCGCGTTGATCTACGAAGTAGGGCACAAGGCACTCCCTGGCATGGAAAAGCACGGCTTCGACGTGCTGTTCGGCAGCGTATGGGACGTCAACCAGGGCAAGTACGGTATCCTGCCCGCCATCTGGGGTACGCTCTACAGCGCCCTGATTGCCTTGTTGATCGCAGGTTTCTTCGGCGTCAGCATGGCCATTTTCCTCACTCAGGATTTCCTCCCGGCAAGACTTGCCGCCGTATTCCGTACCATCGTCGAATTGCTCGCCGCCATCCCTAGCGTGGTGTACGGCCTGTGGGGCATCTATGTGGTGATCCCGGCGATTCGACCACTGACCACCTGGCTCAACACCGAGCTTGGCTGGATTCCTTTCTTCAGTACTTCCCTGGCCGGCCCTGGCTTGCTGCCGGCGGCGCTGGTGCTGGCGATCATGATCCTGCCGACCATCGCTGCGGTGTCCCAGGACGCCCTGACCAGCGTACCGATGAAGACCAAGCAGGCCGCCTACGGCATGGGCACCACCCATTGGGAAGCCATCCTGCGGGTAATGGTGCCGTCCGCCGCCACCGGTATCTTCGGCTCCCTGGTGCTTGGCCTGGGCCGTGCACTGGGTGAAACCATGGCCCTGGCCATGCTGGTGGGCAACGCCAACACCATCACCGTCTCGCTGTTCGCCCCCGCCAACACCCTGGCGGCGCTGCTGGCACTGAACTTCCCCGAAGCCGGCCCGAGCGAGATCGAGGTGCTGATGTATGCCGCACTGGTACTGATGTTCATCACCCTGCTGGTGAACGTGCTTGGTTCGATGATCATGCTCTACGCCCAGCGGGGTAACAAATAATGAGCGAACTCACTACCCCGGCCGCGGCAGTGCCCAACCTCAGCGCCCCGGCAGAAGAAATGCCCAGCCTGCAACGCCGCTTCGAAGGGCGCTCGCTGCGCAGCCTGCTGCTGACCACCATGGTCTGGTGCGTGGCCCTGCTGGCCAGCGTGCCGCTGATTTCCGTGCTGTACATGCTGATCACCCGCGGCGGCGCTCGCCTGAGCCTGGAGGTGTTCACCGAGCTGCCACCCACCGGTTTCGAGATGGGCGGGGGCTTCGGCAACGCCATGGTCGGTACCTTCGTCATGGTCGGTATCGCAGCGGCCATCGCCGTGCCGGTCGGTATCCTGGCGGCGATCTTCCTGTCCGAGCTCGGCCCGGACAGCAAGCTGGCCAACGCCGCCCGCTTCGCCGCCAAGATGCTCACCGGCCTGCCGTCGATCCTGGCGGGTGTGTTCGCCTATGCACTGGTGGTCATGACCACCGGTACCTACTCGGCCCCAGCGGGTGGCGTGGCGCTGGCCGTGCTGATGCTGCCGATCGTGGTGCTGACCGCCGAAGAGGCGATGAAGATGGTGCCCAAGATCATGAAAGATGCGGCCTATGGCATGGGTTGCACCCGCGCCCAGGTGGTCTGGAAGATCATCCTGCCAACCGGCCTGCCGGCCATCCTGACCGGCGTGATGCTGGCCGTGGCCCGTGCAGCGGGTGAAACCGCGCCGCTGCTGTTCACCGCGCTGTTCAGCAACTACTGGATCTACCACGACAACAGCCTTGAGGTGATGAACCCCACGGCATCGCTTGCGGTACTGATCTACAACTTCTCCGGCATGCCTTTTGACAACCAGATCGAGCTCGCATGGGCGGCCTCGCTGGTACTGGTGATGATCGTGCTGGTTGTAAACATTTTGAGCCGTATTTTCGGCAAGCCCAAGTATTGAGATAGGGAGCATACGAACTTGAACGTATCCACTGCGCAACGAACTGCTCCCGTGGCCAGCGAAGTGCCAATCGTCATGGATTGCAAGCTGGACAAGATCTTCTACGGCAACTTCATGGCCGTTCGCGACAGCCATGTGCCGATCCGCAAGAACGAGATCACCGGCTTCATCGGTCCATCCGGCTGCGGCAAGAGTACCGTGCTGCGTAGCCTGAACCGCATGAACGACCTGGTGAAGGGCTTCCGCTTCGAAGGCCACGTGCACTTCCTTGGCCAGGACGTCTATGGCAAGGGCGTCGACCCCGTGGTGGTTCGCCGCTATATCGGCATGGTGTTTCAGCAGCCGAACCCGTTCTCGATGAGCATCTTCGACAACGTCGCCTTCGGCCTGCGCCTGAACCGCTACAAGGGCGACCTGGGCGACCGCGTCAAGCACGCCCTGCAAGGCGCCGCGCTGTGGGATGAAGTGAAGGACAAGCTCAAGGTCAGCGGCCTGTCGCTGTCCGGCGGCCAGCAACAGCGCCTGTGTATCGCCCGCGCCATCGCTACCGAGCCGGAAGTGCTGTTGCTCGACGAGCCGTGCTCGGCACTCGACCCGATCGCTACCCGTCGGGTGGAAGAGCTGATGGTGGAACTGAAGAAGGACTACACCATCGCGCTGGTCACCCACAACATGCAGCAGGCGATTCGCGTGGCCGACACCACGGCGTTCTTCTCGGTCGATATCTCGCAGGGTTCGCGCACCGGCTATCTGGTCGAGATGGGCCCCACCGCGCAGATCTTCCAGAACCCGCGCGAGCAACTGACCTCCGATTACATCAGCGGCAAGTTCAGCTGAACCCGCCCTGTGCACGGTGGCCGGATGCTTCAGCCAGGATGGCTGAAACATCCGGCCACTTTACCTTTCGCGAAAGTGTTTCCCAGGATTTCCAATGCGTGTGACACGTCGTCTCGATCTGCCGGCCGTAGAGCGCGCACTGCGCGAGGTTCAACGCAGTTTCGCCGAACTTAGCCAACAGTTCACCGAGCCACGCGACCCATTCACCGATGAGGTACTGCTGAATGTGGTTGAAGGTTATGCGCTGATTGACGAATATGTCGCGCGCGGCGTCGACCTGTTCGCTCTGCAGCAACTGGACAAGATGCTGGAAATCAATGCCACGGTACTGTGCGGTACGGATCCCGCCCGCCGTCGGGAGTTCGCCCAGCACCTGGAGGCGACCGAGGCGCACTTTTTCAACAATGTGGAAGGTGGCATCAAGGATCTCTACAACTGGTATTGCTCGTACGGCAGCGATTCGATCTGGAAGCGCGCGGCGGGTGTCTACGTACGGATCCTCAGCAAGCCGCAACTGTTCATCGAAGGCAATAACCGCACCGGGTCGCTGATCGTCAGCTACCTGTTGATGCGCGCAGGGCTGCCACCGTTCGTGCTGACGCTGGATAACGCCGAGGGTTACTTCAATCCGTCCTCGGTCATCCGCAACTCGGCCAAGCATGGTGTCAAGGCGTTGTACGAGTTACCCAAGATCAAGAAGAAATACGCGGCCTTCCTGGAAGCGAAGGCGCCTGAAACCGACAAATTCTTCCTGGGCGATACGCTCGCATCGATCAGCCAGGGGAAACACTGATGGAAAGGTTCGCAATGTTGAAGCACGGAAGGGCCAGCGGGCGACGCGCCTGGCAAGCCATCGAGCACAAGTTCAAGCGCCCGCGCCTGCGTATTTCGTTCGATGTCGACGATACGCTCGCCTGCCTGCCTCACCATGCCGATGCTGAAAACAGCAAGCTGCCGGACTGCGTCCACCGTTGGCTGGGTGAGCCGCTGCGTCAGGGCACGCGCTCGTTGATGCGCGACCTGCGCCGTCAGGGCTGCAGCATCTGGATCTACACCTCTTCGGGGCGTACCCCGGCCTACATCCGCCGCTGGCTGATGCTCTACGGCATCCACGTCGACGGCGTGGTCAACAGTGTCCGGCACCAGAAAGTGGTGGATGTGCGCGGGCTTGCCAACACGCCATCGAAGTACCCGCCAGCCTTCGATATCGATCTGCACGTGGACGATTCCGAAGGCGTCGGGATCGAGGGCGATGACCACGGCTTCCGCGTCGTGGTGGTAGACCCTCAGGACGCAAATTGGGCAGCCAAGGTCATGGATGCTGCTGCCAACGCCCAGGCTCAACTGGCGTGGCAGCAGTCGTTCAAACACCCGGCAGCGGTGTGCCCGCGAGCGCAAGCGCTGACTTCCTGAACCTCCGTTCGATTTCGCCGTTGATGCGCAGCGTGCTGCTATGAGAGGCGAGGGGCGAAGCCACGGCATCGCCTTTGCGCTTCCTGCCATGGCTGCTTCTGCCAGGGTTAACTTGAGTAAAATTACTGTTTCTCGCAAATAAAATGAGATTGCCTCATTAATCTCGCTTCTTGACAATCCTCCCATCGAATTTCCCCCACAGGAACACGCCGCCCATCCAGCATGCCGCTGCATTCGGGTTGTCGGGGGAAAGAAAATCAGGGACCAGGGTGTCATAGCCAATGAGCAACGAGTTTGCATTTACCATCAAACGCACCCGCTTCGATGAGCACTATCGCCCGGCGGACAACACGCGTATCACTACCAATTTTGCCAACCTGGCCAGGGGCACCCGCCGCCAGGAGAACCTGCGCAATACCTTGAAGATGATCGACAATCGCTTCAATGCCTTGGCGCACTGGGATAACCCCAATGGCGATCGCTACACCCTCGAGCTCGAAATCATTTCCGTCGAGTTGCGTGTCGATACCCAGCACAGCGCACCCGCGCTGCCTTTGATTGAAATCTTGAAAACCACGGTGGTCGATCGCGAAACCCAGGCGCGTGTCGATGGCATCGTCGGCAACAACTTTTCTTCCTACGTGCGCGATTACGACTTCAGCGTCCTGCTGCTGGGGCACAACAAAGGGCAACGCGGCTTCTCTACCCCCGAAGGCTTTGGCGAACTGCATGGAAAGCTGTTCAAGCGTTTCGTGAATTCCAGTGCCTACAAAGAGCACTTTGCCAAACCGCCGGTCATCTGCCTGAGCGTGTCGAGCAGCAAGACCTACCATCGCACCGAAAACCAGCACCCGGTGCTGGGTATCGAGTACCAGCAGGATGAATACTCGCTGACCGACGACTACTTCCAGAAGATGGGCCTGAAGGTTCGCTACTTCATGCCGCCCAATAGCGCAGCGCCCTTGGCGTTCTATTTTGCAGGCGACTTGCTGGCTGACTACACCAACCTCGAACTGATCAGCACCGTCAGCACGATGGATACCTTCCAGAAGATCTACCGGCCGGAAATCTATAACGCCAACTCGGCGGCCGGAAAATGCTACCAGCCCAGTTTGCAGCACCAGGATTACTCGCTGACGCGCATCGTCTATGACCGTGCGGAACGCAGCCGCCTGGCCGTCGAGCAGGGCCAGTTCGCCGAAGCGTTCTTCATCAAGCCCTACCAGGCTGTTCTCGAACAATGGGCCGCGCGCTGCGGCCTCTAAAGCATTGCAAGTGCAAGGTCATTCATGATGAAAAAACTATTGCCTACCTCAACCGCTGGCAGCCTGCCCAAACCCTCCTGGCTGGCACAGCCCGAGACGCTGTGGTCGCCCTGGAGACTGCAAGACGAGGCGTTGCTCGAGGGCAAGCAGGATGCGTTGCGTTTGTCTCTACATGAACAGCAGCAGGCGGGTATCGATATCGTCAGCGATGGTGAGCAAACCCGTCAGCACTTCGTCACCACCTTCATCGAACACCTCGACGGCGTCGATTTCGAGAAGCGCGAAACGGTGAGAATTCGCGACCGCTACGATGCCAGCGTGCCGACCGTGGTGGGCGCCGTGGCGCGGCGCAAGCCGGTGTTCGTCGAGGATGCCAAGTTCTTGCGCCAGCAAACCGGGCAGCCGATCAAGTGGGCGCTGCCAGGCCCGATGACCATGATCGATACGCTCTACGACGCGCACTACAAACGCCGTGAAAAACTGGCCTGGGAATTTGCCAAGATCCTCAACCAGGAAGCTCGCGAGCTCGAAGCGGCCGGCGTCGACATCATTCAGTTCGATGAACCTGCCTTCAATGTCTTCTTCGACGAAGTGAACGACTGGGGCGTTGCCACCCTGGAGCGGGCCATCGAAGGGCTCAAGTGCGAAACGGCCGTGCATATTTGCTATGGCTACGGCATCAAGGCCAATACCGATTGGAAAAAGACCCTGGGCTCGGAGTGGCGCCAGTATGAAGAAGCCTTTCCCAAGTTGCAGAAGTCCAGCATCGATATCGTCTCGCTGGAGTGCCACAACGCCCATGTGCCCATGGACCTGATCGAGCTGATCCGCGGCAAGAAGGTGATGGTTGGCGCTATCGACGTGGCGAACCATGCCATCGAGACCCCCGAGGAAGTGGCCAACACCCTGCGAAAAGCGCTTCAGTTCGTCGACGCCGACAAACTCTACCCGTGCACCAACTGCGGCATGGCGCCGTTGCCTCGTGCGGTGGCCAGCGGCAAGCTGAGGGCGTTGAGTGCAGGTGCGGCAATCGTTCGTAGAGAGCTTTGATTGATGTCAGTTCCCAGCACCGCCATCGAGCCGCTGAGCTTTCGTGAGGCGCTTGGGCACTATGCATCCGGTATCACGGTGATCACATCGCACCTCGATGGCGAACTGCTGGGCTTTACCTGCCAGTCGTTCTACAGCGTGTCGATGAGCCCGCCGTTGGTATCGTTCAGCGTCATGGCCAGCTCGGCCAGCTACCCGAAGATTCGCCAGGCCGGTAGGTTCGCGGTCAATATCCTCTCGGGCGAGCAGGTTGGCATTTCCAACCAGTTCGCCCGGCGGGGCACCGCTAAATGGCATGGCGTCGAATGGCAGGACTCGCCGCTGGGTAACCCGGTGATTGCCGGTAGCCTGCACTGGCTGGATTGTGAAATCCACGCGGAACACGCCGCAGGCGATCATGTGATCGTGATCGGTGAAGTGAAGGCGCTGAACGTGCAGGAAGCACCCGGTACCCAGCCCTTGCTGTATTTCAAAGGCCAGTATCGCAACCTTGCCGCTCCCGGGGCGGCTTGAGCGTCCAGCGCTTCAGCCGAGCACCCCGGCGGCAATGTTGATGGTGAAGCCAAGTATCGCCGTGTTGAGCACGAACCCTACCAGCGAATGGGCCAGCACCACCCGGCGCATGGCACGCCCGCCGACACCCACGTCCGAGGTCTGCACGGCCACGCTGAGGGTGAAGGCGAAGTAGTGAAAGTCCCAATAGTCGGGGTCGCGGGCATTGCCATTGACTGTAGTTCAGCGTCCTGACGGGTGCGCCATGAAAAAAACCGATAAAAGGCAATGGCTCTAGTGCAGGCCTTTCAGCCGATATCGGCAAAAGCTTGAGAAATTAACCAATGATGGCAAATTGACGCCATTATGATGTCTAAATAATATCGCGCGCTGTTTTTCTGGTTTCCAAGGATCGGATGATGGCGCCACCGCTTCACCACGTCAAAAAGCTGGTATCCCACACACTGTGCGCCATGCTCTGGACCACGCCAGTCTGGGCCGCATCTCCTGGCGACCAGGATCTGATTCGTGACCGCCAAGACCGCCTCTTGCAAGAGCAGCAACGGCGTCTAGAGGAACTGCGCAACTTACCCGGCCAAGCAGCCCCCGCACCGACCCAGCCGACGCCGGAAGATACCCGCTGCTTCACCATCCGCACCATCGAACTCAAGGGCGCCGACAGCCTCTCTGAGACCGAGCGCGAGCGTGTGTTGCAGCCCTTCATCGGTCAATGCCTGGGCGTGACCCAGCTCAACGCCTTGCTCAAAGCCATCACCGATCACTACCTCGACCGTGGCCTGGTGACCAGCCGTGCCTACCTGCCGCAGCAGGACCTCTCCGGCGGCCATCTGCAAGTGCTGGTCGTGGAAGGGCGCCTGGAAGGCTTGTTGCCTGACCCGGACAGCGGTCTGTCCGAGCGCGAACTGGCCATGGCGTTTCCCGGCCACTCGGGCCAGGTGGTCGACCTGCGCGAGATCGAGCAGATGGTCGACCAGCTCAACCGCCTGCCGTCGAACAAAGCACAAATGGAGCTGACTCCCGGCCAGGCCGTGGGTGGCAGCCAGGTGCGGGTGCGCAACCAGGCGCAAAAGCCCTGGCGCGCGTCGCTGACCCGCAACAACGACGGCCAGCGCAGTACCGGCGAGCAGCAGATGGGCATTGGCCTGGAGTGGGACAGCCCGCTGGGCCTGGCCGACCAGTTGGTGCTGCGTGGTGGCCACGATGTGGTCAGCGACCACACCCAAGGCTCGAACAACGGCGTGCTGTATTACAACCTGCCCTGGGGTTGGTGGAACTTCAGCTACAGCTACAGCGAAAGCGAGTACCGCGCCCTGGCCGAGGCCAGTGGTTTCGATTTCAAGCAGACCGGCGACAGCCAGAACCACCAGCTGCGCGCCGAGCGCGTGGTGCACCGCGACGCCAACAGCAAGACCTCGCTCAGTACCGGCGTGGCCCACCTGCGCACCAACAACTACATCGAGGACAGCCGCCTGGACGGCAGCAGCAACCGCCTGAGCGAAGCGCAGTTCGGCTTCAACCATGGCCGTCGCCTGGGCAACGCCTTCGTCAACCTCGACCTGGGCAGCCAACACGGCATCGGCGCCTTCGACGCCCAGGACAACGGCCACCCACGTCCTGGCGAGCCCGTGGCGCGTTATCGCAAATACACCGTCACGCTCAGCTATGTGCAGAGTTTTCAATTGCTGGGCGAAAACCTGAGTTTCAGCAGCTTGGCCACCGGCCAGCGCAGCGAGGATGTGCTGTTCAACCCACAGCGCATCAGCCTGGGCGGGTTGTCGTCGCTACGTGGCTTGAAGGACCAGTCGCTGTCCGGCGACAGCGGCGGCTATTGGCGTAGCGACTTGCGCTGGACCCGCCCGGTGACCTGGCCGGTGTTGCAGCCGATGGTTGCCGAATATGGCCTGGGCCTTGGCTACGACCTGGGCGTGATCCGCAACGACCGCTACAACGGCGACCGCCACGGCCGCGCCAGCAGCCACGCCGTGGAGCTGTTCGCCCGCGGCCGCCACCTGGCCGCCAGCGTGACCTTCGCCCACAGCCTGGAACGCCCCGACGCGCTGCCCGACAAAGAGCGCCCGGTGTATTTCCGGCTGGATTTCTTCATCTGACCCACTGATTGACCTGTGAGATTCGACGTGGACGTTCGTCTGTTCGCCTTCCTGGCTCGCCAACCTTCCGCACACCTGCAGCCGCGCACGCAGTTCTGCGGCATGCCCAAGCGCGGGCTGGCGTTCCTGCTGGCCAACGTCATGTTCTGGCAGCCGCTGTGGGCCCAGGCCGCCGACGGCGTCGTGGTCAGCGCGCCGGGTACCGGGCTTGGCCAGGCAGGCAACGGCGTGCCGATCGTCAATATCGCGGCACCCAACGGCAGTGGTTTGTCGCACAACAAATTCAGCGACTACAACGTCGGCCAGCAGGGGCTGATCCTCAACAACGCCACCGACCGCACCGTCCAGACCCAACTGGGCGGGATCATCCTCGGCAACCAGAACCTGCAAGGCGTCGCCGCCAGCACCATCCTCAACGAAGTCAACGGCAGCAACCCCAGCCATCTACGCGGCTATACCGAGGTGGCCGGTCAGGCGGCGCGGGTGATCGTCGCCAACTCGCATGGTATCACCTGTGACGGCTGCGGCTTCATCAATACCCCGCAGGTGACCTTGAGTACCGGGAAACCTGTTATCCAGAACGGCCAGCTCACGCATTTGCAGGTCGAGCAGGGCAGCGTGGCCATCGAAGGGGCAGGGCTCAACGCCAACAATGTCGACCGCTTCGAGATCATCACCCGCAGCGCCAAGGTCAACGCCGAGATCCACGCGCGCAACCTGACGATCATCGCCGGGCGCAACGACGTCGACGCCAGCACCCTGGCCGCCACGCCGCGCGCAGGTGCAGGCAACGACACACCGACCCTGGCCATCGACTCCAGCGCCTTGGGCGGCATGTATGCCGGGGCGATCCGGCTGGTCGGCACCGAAGCAGGCGTTGGTGTGCGCCTGGATGGCCAGTTGGCCGCCAGTGCTGGTGATCTCCAGCTCGATGCCAATGGCCAACTGCGTATCGGCCATGCCAGCGCGGCGGGCGACGTACAGGTCAAGGCCGCCAGTCTCGACACCCACGGCCGGTTGCATGCCGGGCGCGACCTCAGTGTCGAGGTGACCGGTACGCTCGACAACCAGGGCGGCACCCTGAGCGCCGGGCAGCAAGTACGTCTGAACGCGGACACCTTGGACAACCGCAATAGCCGCATCCTGGCCGGCGGTGAACTGTCGGTGACCAGCCGCAGCAGCCTCGACAACCGCGCAGGCGAGATCGCCAGCCAACGCCGTGCCGTCGTTGCCGCAGGTAGCCTCGACAATGGCGCGGGCCAGCTATACAGCGAACAGGCGCTTAGCGTGCGTCTCGACCAGGTGCTGAACAACGTCGATGGCCTGGTCTCTGGCAATGGCCTGGAGGTGAAGGCCTTCACCGTGAACAACCTGCGCGGTGTGCTGACCAGCGACGCGGGCCTGGTGCTGCTCTCCGACGCAGCCATCGACAACCAGCAAGGCGAAGTCTCCAGCGCTGGCGCCACCCAAGTGCGGGCCGCAAACCTCGACAACCGCCAGGGTTCGGTTACCGGTAGCGATGCCGTGGACCTGACCATCACCCAGGCGCTGGACAATCGCCAGGGCGTGCTGGCCACCGGCAAGGCGCTGACCTTGCAAGCCGGCAGCCTGGACAACAGCGGGCAAGGCAAGCTACTCAGCGACGGCACCTTGCAGGCCAAGGTCGACGGCCTGTTCGACAACCAGGCCCAAGGCCTGGTCAGCGGCAAGGGCGCGGTCGACTTCGAAGCAGACGAACTGGACAACCGGGGTGGGCGCCTGACCGGTAAGGCATCGCTGGCCCTGCGTGGCGAGCGCTGGGACAACCGAGGCGGCCGCATCGACGCCCTGGGCGACCTGCACCTGACCCTGGACAGCCTCGACAACCGCGACCAAGGCGTGGTCAGCGGCCAGGCAGCGCTTACCCACAGCGGCCGCGAGCTGCTCAACCGACTAGGCGTATTCGGCGCGCTCGGTCACCTGAACTTGCAACTCGAACATTTGGACAACGCCAGCGGCCGGCTGTCGACCGGCGGCGACCTGAACGCTCAGGTCACCCGTCTGGAACAGCTCGGCGGCCAATTCATGGCCCAGGGCAACCTGATGTTGCGCGGCGCCAGCCTGGACAACCGCCAGGGCGGCCTGGTGGGGGCCGGGCAGGGCCTGAGCCTGTTCGTCGACGATGTCGACAACCGGGGTGGCGAGCTTTCCACCAGCCAGGCGTTGCTCCTCGAAGGCCTGCGCTTGCAGAACAGCGCTGGGCGGGTGCTGGCGGCAGGTGACCTGACGCTGACGGTCGCGCAATTGATCAACCAGAACCAAGGCCTGGTGCGGGGCAGTGGCCGGCTGAAACTCGAAGGTCAGGCGCTGGACAACCAAGGGGGGCGCCTGGCTGGCGCGCAGGGTGCGCAGCTGCTCTTGGGCCAGGGGCTGGACAATCGCCAAGGCCTGATCACCAGCGAAGGTGACATTGACATCGCAGCCGAGCGCCTGGACAACCGCGCCGGGCAACTGACCGGCGCGGGCGCTTTGACCTTGACCAGCCAAGGCGAGTTGCTCAACCAAGCGGGCGTGCTTACCAGCGATGGCACCATGACCCTGCGCAGCGCCAGCCTGGATAACCGAGAGGGCGAGATCGGTGCGCAAGCGGCGCTCGAGCTGGTCACCGGCGGCCTGGACAACCGTGACGGTGGGCGCCTGGTGAGTAACGACGGCCTGAACATCGAGGCTGGGCAGGTACGCAACGGAAGTGGTAGCCGCATCGCCAGCGAAGGCGCCTTGTATTTGGGCGCCACAGGCCTTGACCAGCAGGGTGGGCAACTGTTCAGCAAGACCGCACTGACCCTCGACCTGGCGGGTGGCCATCTGGTCAACCGTGGGCTGATCAACGCGCCGCTGCTGGTGCTGCGCAACCTTGCCGAGGTGGATAACCAGCAAGGTGAAATCTCTAGCGCCCAGGCCTTTACCTTGGCCGCCAGCCAGCTGGACAACAGCCAAGGCCGGCTGATCAGCAACCAGGCCCTGACCCTGCGCGTCGTCCAGGTCATGACCAATCTCAAGGGCCTGGTGTCGGCCCAGGGCCTGGACCTGTCGGCTGCCAGCCTCGACAACCGCGAAGGCCTGCTCAGCAGCCGTGGGCCGTTGTCGCTGGATATTGCCGGTCGCCTGGACAACCGCCAGGGCACCTTGGTTGGCGATACCACCAGCCAACTGCGTGCTGCCACCCTGGACAACGCCCAGGGTACGTTGTCGAGCAAAGGCGACCTGTCGGTGAAAGCCGATGAGTTGCTCAACACTGGCGGTTCTCTGATCGGCCTGGGACAGGTACGCCTGCTAGGCACAAGGCTGGACAACCGCCAGCAGGGCCTGGTCGGCAGTAATGGCGCACTCGCCTTGGAGCTGGAGCAGGTCGACAACCGTGGTGGCGAGATTTCCGGCAAGGCGGCGGTCAGCCTGACCGGCGAGCAGCTGGACAATAGCGACGCGGGCCTGCTGCTCGCCGGTGCCAGCCTGACCCTGGCGGTGCAGCAGGTTCTCAACCGTAACCAAGGTCGCATCGAAGCCCAGACCAGGCTGACGCTCGACGGCCTGAGCCTGGACAACGACGGCGGCCGCCTGACCAGCCAGCAAGGCATGACCCTGACTCTGGCCGGTGAAGCGCTCAACCGCCTCGGTCTGATCAGTGCCGAAGGCCAGTTGGCCATCAGCGCGCAGAGCCTGGACAACAGCGGCGGACACATGAGCAGCGCGGGTGTCTTGCAACTGAACACCCGAGGCGTATTGCTCAATACCGCAGGCGAGTTGCTGAGCGATGGCGACCTGACGGTGACCAGCGCCAGCCTCGACAACACCGACCAGGGCGTACTCGCCAGCAAAGGTGCACTGAACATCGCCACCGGGGCATTCGATAACAGTCGCCAAGGCAGCGTCAGCAGCAACCGCACATTGGATGTCCGCGCCACGCAACTGACCAACCGAGAAGGCGGTCGCCTGGGCAGCCAAGGCGCTCTGACCGCCAACGTCACGGGCCTCGACCAGCAGGGCGGCCAACTGTTCAGCAATGACTCGCTGCGCCTGAACCTCAACCAAGGGCTGCTGGACAACCGTGGCGGCCTGATCAACGCGCCATTGCTGGTGCTCGACAACCTGGCGAGCGTGGATAACCGAGGCGGTGAGATTTCCAGTGCACAGGCCTTCACCCTCGCTGCCGAGCGCCTGGATAACGGCGACGGCCGCGTGCTGAGCAACCAGGCCCTGCTGCTGCGGATTAACCAACACTTGGGCAACCTCAAGGGCCTGATCGCTGCGCAAAGCCTCGACGCTCGGACCGCGACGCTGAGCAACGACGGTGGCACCCTGAGCAGCCGCAGCACCCTGACCCTGGCCACCGACGGCCTGCTGAGCAACCGCGAGCGCGGGTTGATCGAAGCCCGTGATGCACTCAGCCTCGCCAGCCTCGGACTGGACAACCACGGCGGTACGTTGCTGGGTAGCGCCATCGCTTTGGATGTCAAAGGCGCCGACCTGGACAACGGCGCCGGGTTGATCAGCACCGCCGGCCCGCTGACCCTGGCCAACCTGCGCAAGCTGGCCAACCAGGGCGGGGAAATTTCCACCGCCCAGGCTTTGCAGGTAAACGCCAGCGAGCTGGAAAACCGCGCCGGTAAACTTATCAGCGAACGTGTACTGGAGGTCGACGGCGGCCTGCTCGATAACCGTGGCGGCCTGATCTCCGGCTGGCAGGGCCTGGAGGTTCGTGCGCAGAGCCTGGACAACCGCGAGCAGGGCACGCTCTCCAGCCGCGCCGGTGCGTTGCAGGCGACCATCGTCGAAGCACTGCGCAACAGCGGCGGTGGCGCGCTGGTGGCCCAGCACAGCCTCTCCATCAGCGCCGCGAGCCTGGACAACAGTGCTGGCGGCATACTCTCCAGCAGCGCTGGGCAGCAGCTGGACGTTGCAGGCACGCTGGCCAACCATGACGGTGGCTTGATCGATGCCGGAGCTGGCTTGACGCTGGTCGCGCAGGCATTGAATAACCGCGCGGGTAGCATCAGCGCCAAGCAGGACTTGGCCGTCACCGCCACCCAGCTCGACAACAGCGACGGGCGCTTGGTCACCCAGGGCGGTTTGACGCTCGACTTGCTGGGCGAACTGCTCAACCGCCAGGGCAAGCTCGCTAGCGGCCAGGACCTGCTGCTACAACGCGCAAGCCGGGTTGACAACCAGGGTGGCCAGATCGCCAGCCAGGGCCTGTTGACCGCCGTGGTAGCCAGTTTCGACAACAGCCAACGCGGCACACTGGCCGCCAGCGGTGTGCTGACGCTGACCAGCAGCGGCGCGCTGCTCAACAGCGCCGATGGGCTGATCTACAGCCAGCAGAGCGACCTGAGCCTGCGGGCCGCAAGCCTGGACAACCGAACCGGTGCATTGCAGGCCGAAGGCGCGCTAAGCCTCGAGATCGACGCCGACCTGGACAACCAAGGCGGCAAGGTCATCGCGCAAAACGGTGCGCTGACGGTCTTGGCGGCGAGCCTCGACAACCGTGGCGGCACCCTGAGCAGCCTCCGGCAGGCATTGAGCGTTACCACTACCGGCGTGCTGCGTAACGACACCGGCGCTGCAGGGCAGGGCGGTATCCTCCAGGCCCTGCGTCTGCACTTGCAGAGCGCGAGTCTCGACAATCGTGGTGGGCGCATCGCCGCGCTGAACGGCGATGCCCTGTTGCGTACCGGCCAGCTGGATAACCGCGCCGGTGGGCTGTCGGCCAGCGGCCTGCTCAAGGTCGATGCCGCAAGCCTGCTCAACGGTGGCGATGCCCGTGGCGAGATGGTCGCCCAGCGCATCGAACTGGCCCTGAGCGGCGCACTGGACAACCGCCTGGGCATCATCGAAAGCGCCAGCACCCTGGCGGTTTCGGCTGCCAGTCTGGACAACCAAAGCGGTCAGTTGCGCGCCCTTGGCAGCGCTGGCAAGAGCCAGTTCGCCATCGGCGGCCTGTTCGACAACCGCGCCGGTGTGATCGAGGTCGGCAACACCGACCTGGAGCTCGATGTCGGACTTCTGCAAAACGCTGGCGGTAAGGTGGTGCATGCCGGTACCGGCACCTTCGATATCGACATGGCCAACCTCACCCGCGCCGGTGGCAGCCTGTTGACCCGTGGTGGCCTGACCCTTACCGCCGACAGCTGGACCAACGGCAGCGTGATCCAGGCCGGGCGCCTGACCTTGAATATCAACCACCTCACCCAGACCGCCGGGGGCCAGTTGCAGGCCTTCGACAGTTTGGTGGGCAATGGCGTCAACTGGAGCAACGATGGCCTGATCGCCAGCGATGGCAACCTGGGCCTGAACCTGAGCGGCACTTATAGCGGCAATGGCCGTGTCACCAGCTTGGGTACCCTGGACGTGAAGGCGGCGCAGATGAGCCTGGGGGCCAACGCCGGCATGACCGGGGTGGGCAACAGCACTGTCAACGTCGCTGGGGTGCTGAGCAATTATGGGCGGCTGAGTGCGGCCGGGGATCTGATCGTCAATGCCGGCACCTTGAACAACTACAGCACCTTGGGTGGAAACCAGTTGGTGCGCGTGACTACCAGCAACCTGCGTAACGACCATGGGTTACTGTTCAGTGGCGGTGATATGCAGCTGTATACCGGTGCGCTGAGCAACTTCTATGGGGATGTTTATAGCCTCGGTGGGCTGACGGTTGCGCGGGATGCGGCGGGAAGTTGGGCGGGGAGTCTGGAGAACGTTTCGGGTAGCTTGGAAAGTGCTGGAGATATGTACCTCCGCGCCCAGACGATCACCAATCGCAAGGACGTGTTCGATGCGCCGGGTGGGTTGGTATCCAGCGCGATTGGCTTGCGTCAGACCGGTCAAACTTCAGGTCATCTTGTCCTGAAGGAATATTACGAGTCAAAGCTCAAGGAAGACTCGCCAGCTGGAGTTATCACCACAGGCCGCGATTTGTTGATCAATGGCGGCGATTTGGTCAACTCCAACTCGGTCATCACCGCGCAGCGCAACCTCACAGCCAATCTGCAAAACTTCAGTAATCAAGGTTCAACCCTTGGCACCTACACAGTCCTCAGCTCGTTTGCTCTGCCGGCAATACGTGCTGATAGCGCCGCTAGTTTTTGGCTGGCGATTACTCAATACAACGCGGCAAATAACCGTGACTATTCGCTGTTGCTGAACCATAAAGGCTCAATGACAGGAAGCCTGGATGTATGGGACACGCAATGGAATGAGTCCACTATTACCGCAAGCTTGCCGATGGGCGGATCCGCCGACCGAAATGCGATGTTTGGATACGGCTGGTTAAGGTATTCGGTCTATTTTTACCAGCTTGACTTCCTTTCCGTTGCGCCAAGCTACAACCCCGATGTTAGAACCGCACTACCTTCGCAGATCGGCACTCCCTCGTTCTTCGACCAGCGTGTAATCAGTGGCACCGGGCAGGCGGGCTCTGCGAACGCAGTCGTTCAGGCAGGTGGAACGGTTCAGATCAATGCCGCAAAACACCTGACGAACAGTGTCATCCGGCAAGGTCTCCCCGTCAGCGGCCCCAGCGGCAAGTCGTTCAACCCAGGGTTGCCCAGCGCCTCCAACAGCGCGGTCATCACCCTCCACGCCCAACTCCCACCCGACCTCGCACGCCAACAGGTCAACCCTCTGGCCTTGGGCAGCTTCACCCTGCCCACCGGCCAGAACGGCCTGTTCCGCCTGAGCGGGCAGGGCAACAGCAGCGCCAATGGCAGTACCCAGGAGTGGAACCTGGCGAACGCCAGCGTCGCCACGCAAATCCGCGACGTCGTCACGCCCGGCACACCGTCCAGTGCCTTGCAAGCAACCGACGCCAGTGCCACGGCCCTTGGCAACCAGCAGATCGAACGCATCACCCACCAGGGCGGCCCACTCACCGGCGACGCCAGCGCCATCGGCGTATACGCCCCAGGTGGCCCGGTCGTAGATGCATCCATGCCGCAACGCCATGGCGGCCCCGAAGGCAGTGAGCTGGCGATCCCGGGCATCACCCCGATCCCCAGCAACGCCTACCTGGGCAAACCCCACAAGTACCTGATCGAAACCAACCCGGCGCTCACCGACTTGAAGCAGTTCATGAGCTCCGACTACCTGCTCGGCCACCTCGGCTACGACCCCGAGCAAAGCTGGAAGCGCCTGGGCGATGGCCTCTACGAGCAGCGCCTGATCCAGCAGGCGGTGGTGGCCCGCACCGGGCAGCAGTTCATCGACGGCCAGACCTCCGGCGAACAGTTGTTCAAGTACCTGATGGACAACGCTATCCGCAGCAAGGACGCGCTGAACCTGAACCTCGGCGTAGGCCTCACCGCTGCCCAGGTCGCCGCCTTGACCCATGACATCGTGTGGATGGAAACCCACGTGGTGAACGGCGAAGAGGTGCTGGTGCCAGTGCTGTACCTGGCTCACGCCGATAACCGCCTGGCCCCCAACGGGGCGTTGATCGCCGGTCAGGACGTGACGTTGATCGCCGGTGAGAACCTGGCCAACGCCGGCACCCTGAAGGCCACTCAGAACCTCACCGTCACCGCCGGGCAAAACCTGGTCAACGGCGGCTTGATCCAAGCCGGTGGGCGCCTGGACCTGCTGGCGGGCGACAGCCTGCTCAACAGCGCAGGCGGCGTGATCGCCGGGCGTGACGTCAGCCTCACGGCCATTCTGGGCGACGTCGTCAACCAGCGTGACCAGACCCGCCACACCATGAGCTACGGCGGGGTGAGCAACCAGTTCGACTACCTCGACAGCGCGGCGCGTATCGAGGCGTCCAACAGCCTGAGTATTCGCGCGGGCCAGGATGTCTCGAACATCGGCGGCGTGGTCAAGAGTGCAGGGGATCTGAAGATCGACGCTGGCCGTGACGTCAACATCGTGGCCGTGGAGCAACGTGAAAGCGTCGACGGCGCCAAGTTGCATGGCAGTACGGTGCAGCAGCATGGCGCCGTAGTGGAAGCAGGGCGTGATGTGAGCATTGGCGCAGGGCGCGATATTACGGCGGTCGCCAGCAGCATCGATGTTGGCCGCGATGTCGCCATGAGCGCCACCGGCGACATCGTGCTGGCTTCGGACAGTGACGAAACCCATAGCTACAGCCGCACTAAGACGGTGACTCGCCAGGAAGACCACGTTCGCCAAGTAGCCACCAGTCTGAATGCCGGTGGCGACGTCTCGATGATGGCGGGTGAGAACCTGACCATGATCTCCAGCCGTATCAGCGCGGGTGGCGAGGCTTACCTGTATGCCGGTGAACAGCTCGAACTGCTGGCTGAGACCGACAGTGACTATTCGCTGTACGACAAGAAGAGCAAAGGGAGTTTTGGTAGCAAGAAGACCAAGCGGGATGAAGTGACCGATGTACGGCACGTCGGTAGCGAGATCACCACTGGGGACGACCTGATCTTGGAGAGCGGTGGGAACCAGCGCTTCCAGGTGGCCAAGTTGACCAGTGGCAATGACCTGGTGATCGATAGCGGTGGGGGCATCACCTTCGAGGGCGTGAAGGACCTGCATCAGGAGAGCCACGAGAAGAGCAAATCCAGCGCTGCCTGGACCAGCATGAGCGGTAAGGGTCGTACCGATGAGACCTTGCGACAGAGCGAGCTGACCGCGCAGGGTGACTTGGTCATCAACGCGGTCGGCAAGATTCGCGTTGATGTCACGCAGGTCAACCAGCAGACCGTGCGCGAATCAATCGATGCCATGGTTGCAGCTGACCCCAAACTGGCCTGGCTGCAAGACTTGGAAGCGAACGGCGAAATCGACTGGCGGCAAGTTCAAGAAATCCACACCAGCTTCAAGTATTCGAACTCCAGCCTGGGGCCTGCGGCACAGATGATCGTTGCGATCCTGATGACCGTGCTACTAGGCCCGGCTGGCGCTGGCCTGGGTGGTTGGGCATTGGCAGGCGCCTCAAGTCTTGCCACCACCGGAACAGTTGCCACCATCAACAATAAGGGTGACTTGGGTGCGGGAATTAAAGCTGTCACCAGCAAGGAGGGGCTGACCAACGCTGCGATTGCTGCCATTACGGCGAATGTGGCGCAGAACTACTTGGGCGACATGACTATGACCAAGGTGGTCAACGGAAACGTCGTCATCGACTTGGGGTCGATTGAGGCTGTCAGTCGCTTCGCCGGCCAACAACTGATCAACAATACGGCGGCGGCAGCGATCGCCAAAGCGTTCGGTCGAGATGTGAAGCTTTCAGGAATACTTCAATCAGCGATCTACAACACGCTGGCAGCTTATTCCTTCGACCAAGTAGGCAACCTTGGCTTGAAGACCGGGAGCCCAGAAAAGATCGCGTTGCATGCGTTGGTAGGCGGCATGATTGCCGAGGCTTCTGGCAGCGACTTTGCGGTCGGTGCAATGGCCGCAGGTGTCAATGAGACATTTGCCAATCAGCTACGTCGAATGGCGACCAATATCGATCCAGAACGTCGTGATCACCTTATGCTGATGTCGTCCCAACTGCTGGGCGTCATTGCTGCGGCAGCCGTGGCAGGTGATGACGCAGGGAGCTTGCAAGCGGGTTCATGGGTGGCTGGCAATGCGACCCAGTACAACAACCTCAACCATAGCGACATGCGCGATTTCGTGGAGGACATGAAAGCTTGCGGCATGGACGAAGCGTGTGAGCAGAAGCAATGGGTGGGAGGGAAGTACCAGCAGGTAAGCGATGAGGTCTCCGATTGGTCTAAGGATGCGGTCAGTGGTGCTTTTGCAAAGTCGCTGTTGAACCAGATTCAGGGAGGATTGACGGCACTCAAGGAACTTAATTGCCAAACCCCGACATGCACGCAGTTCAAGGACATGCTGACCGAGCGCGCGCTGCGCGACCTGACGAATCTTGCCAAAGTAACTGATCAGTGGGAGATTGCGACGAGTGTTGCAGCCTTGGTGATCCCCGCTTCGGTCGCAGGCGGTGCTGGAGCTGAGTTGAACTCGGCTAGGGTACAGGCCGCTGTCGAGCGCTTCATGGAGGCCAAGGCTGTTCGGGGTGGGGCTAATGTTGGCAAAAACAGTAATTCATCTAGCGCTATCACAGATTGGGAGACTTCTGTAAGTGGTCTACCGAAGACAGGATCGCTGAAGGGAGAACCTGAAGTACCTCCACCGAATGCTTCTCCTGATATGGTGAGATCTTTCCAGCGGCAGAACGAGTCTGCGGAAGCGCTTGCGAAAGCTGGTTTTGATGTTGAGCAATTGCCGCAAGTCAAAGGTGCAGCGAGTCCTGATTTACGAATCAATGGGGTGGCCGCAGATGTGTATGCTCCAACTTCTTCAAGTGCTATTTCAGTATTGAAAACGGTCAGCTATAAGGTTGGTAAGCAAGCAGATAATATTGTAGTGAACTTGGCAGATTCTCCATTGAGTGTGGATGCTGTTATAAGTCAATTGAGAGCCACGCCAGTTGAGGGCTTGAAGAGGCTATTTTTGATGAAAGGGGACGTTAAAATTCTTATTGAGGGGAAATTATGAAAATTACTATGTTTTTAGAGATCGAGGAAGGCGCGTCGCTCGAGATGGTTGGCGAGATTTTGGCGGGTAGAGCTTCCTCCTTTGAAGTTAAAAATACGTCGGTGGAAGGGGTGTTTCCAGAGCTTACAGGTACTTTTAACTTTGATAGGCTAGAATCAATATGTGATTTGACGGCTGAAAATTGGGAGGTGAGTTGGTCAGTGGGGGTGATAGGGGTATTTGATTGTCGTGCTAGCGGGATTGAAAGGATGTGGGATGAAATAAAGTTTTTCATGGAAACCTTCGCGTCACGTTGCCAGTCGCGTTTTGTCCTTTCATTTCAGTTTGAAAGTGTTTACGCTTTTAGGGAGCAATCTGGCGTTGTCTATGAGAAGAGCATGGTAATTTAAATGGAGAAAGGGCGACTGAAAAGCAAAAAGGGAATAGATGGGCCTGTCCCGTGACAACAGTCGCCAAGAAGCAGCCTCTATTTCTGCCTATTGCCATTCTGGTTCAGCGATAGATGTTGCGTCACGGTATGCTATGCGCACCTCGACCCCATCAGCGTGAACCATGAACCGCCAGAAAAAGATCAAGCAACTGCTCAAGGCCCATGCCAAGAAAGCCAGCGCCAAGCTGGCGCCGCGCAGTAATAAACCCAAGTACATCAGCAAGGCCGATCGGGAGAAGTTGGCCGCGCAGACAGCGAGTGAAGCAAGCTCGGACCTCGAGTGAGGCTTGGCGAGGTGTTCAATACACCTTGTCGAAAGCCGATGCCATTGCACCCATGATCAGCAAATAGACTGAACCCCTCCACCCGCTTATCTACTAATGGTAGGTACTCAGCCAAAAGCTCAGGAGTCCTTACCATGTCCCAAGCCCCAATTCTGCTATTGGGCGGCACCGGCGCCATAGGCCACCGCACGATCACCGCTCTGCGCGCCGCCCACCCCGACATCCCGCTGCTGCTCGCCAGTCGCGACATTGACAAGGCCCACAAGGCCGCCGAGGAAGTCGGTAACGCGCAAGGCGTAGTGATCGATACCTCCGCCGATGACCTGGGTCTCGGCGACCAGCCCGTCAGCGCCGTCCTGGTGCTCTACATGGACCACACGCTCGCCAGCCTGCGCTTCAGCCAGGCGCGTGGCATACCGCACCTGAGCATTTCCTCCGGCGTGTTCGAGATCGCCCCGCAAATCGCGCAGTACATGCACAAGCCCAACCGCTCCGCCATCGTGCTCGGCTATGAGTGGATGGTGGGCGCGACCACCGTAGCCACGCTGCATATCGCCAAGGCCTATCGCAAGGTCCACGACATCCGCATCCACGCGCTGGTCGATGACCAGGACACCGGCGGCCCCACCGTTGCCACCGACTTCGAGCACCTCAATAAAATGCTGCCAGCCGCGCTCACTCGACAAGACAATGCATTCATCTGGCGTGAAGGCGAGGAGGCCAAGGTCAGTTTTTGTGCAGTGGATGGCACCGAGATCGACGCCAACGGGTTCTCGTCCATCGATGTGACCGGCCTGGCCGCTGCGACAGACTCCGAAAATGTGCAGTTCAACATGGCCATCGCCGTGAGCTCGACGCGCCGCAGCGGCTTGCCGATGTCGACCGAAATCCTGATCGAGTTAGCGGGTGAAGGTGCCAACGGCGAACCCATGGCGAGCCGTCATGCGCTGATTCACCCGGCGGGGGCCGCAGCGTTGACGGGCCTGAGCATCGCGATGCTGCTGGAACGCTTGATCGGCCTGGATGGGCAACCGCTACCTGTTGCCGGGCTCTATTTCCCCTACCAATTGTTGGATGCCGCGACCTATCTGAAGCGTCTGGGGAAGGAGGGCGGTGAGTTGCGTGAACTTGAACCGGTTCGTGTTTCCAGCGTGAGGGGCGCTGGATGAATGCCAGTCAGATTAATCGAGTGGGGGCCGCATTGCGGCCCTTCGCGGGCAAGCATAGGTTACGCCACCCGGAACACCCGCCCCAAGTCACGGCATAGAAGTACGACGCCAGGCCCAACTCGGTGTCGTTGGCCATGGCGATCACCTCGGCTTGTTTGTGCCAACCGACCAACCCACGCGAACCCTCCGCAGGTTTAATCCAGCGATTGCAGTGACTCAGGCAGCACCTGCCCGCCGTCGATAATCAGGCTCTGCCCGGTGATGTAGCCGGCTTCGCGGCTGGCAAAGAACAGCACGGCGCTGGCGACGTCTTCGGGTGTGCCCAGGCGCTTGGCCGGAATGGAGGCCGCCACGCCCGCCTGGTACTCGGCATCCACGTCCAGGAAACCGGCGGTGACGATGTTGCCGGGCAGTACCGCATTGACGGTGATGCCGTCCTTGGCCAATTCGATGGCAGCGGTGCGCATAAAGCCCAGCTGCGCCGCCTTGCTCGCGCCGTAGTGGACCCAGCCGGGCGAGCCAGTCACAGGGCCGGTGATCGAGGACGTGAGGATCACCCGCCCGTATTCGGCGCTGCGCAGCAGGGGCAGGGCGGCTTGCACGCTGAGGAACGTGCCTTTGGCGTTGGTGGCCAATACCCGGTCCCAGTCGGCTTCGGTCAGGTTCTCCAAGGTGGAGTTGGGGAAG
The DNA here is from genome assembly GCF_042709235.1 of Pseudomonas sp. LS_2. Classification (NCBI taxonomy): domain Bacteria; kingdom Pseudomonadati; phylum Pseudomonadota; class Gammaproteobacteria; order Pseudomonadales; family Pseudomonadaceae; genus Pseudomonas; species Pseudomonas sp. LS_2. Next base: position 55,746 of record NZ_JAVAYC010000013.1, read on the forward strand.
ATGCCGGCATTGCAGCACAGCACATCCAGGCCGCCATGCAGCTCTTGCACAGTGTTGATCATCGCCACCACGGACGCGGAGTCCGACACGTCGGCGGCCAGCCCCTGCACGTGCAGACCCTCGGCACGCAGCTCGGCGGCGACCGCTTCGATCTTGTCTGCACCACGAGCGGTAATCAGCACCTTGGCGCCCTGCACGGCAAACTGCCGGGCAATGCCAAGGCCGATGCCAGTGCTGGCTCCGGTGACCAGGACACTCTTGCCTTCTAACGACGAGAACATCTGCGCAGCTCCTATCAAATGAGGGGAAATTCGATAGTCCGCCAAGCATTCACGCTCGACTTGACTGCCGGACACGCTTTTGTACCCAGCGGTCAAGACGCAAGCGCAAAAAGGCTTTAGTTTGTGCTCGAGGGTCAACGACCTGTCGTGTGCGGTCAGGCACTGCGCGGGTTGCTTGACATCCTTGACAGGCCACTTATTCAATGGGCTGCCTATGCAATGGAAACCCGCCCCAACAGCCACTCGATGAGAGGTTGCCATGCAACTTGCCACTACCCGGCAACTCGCCGACCAGCTTCAATCCATCGGAGTGCTCAGTTCGGCCGCAACCGGCCTGACCGAGTTCATTCAGCATAAAGGTGGCGATGCAGAGCGCATCTTCGGGCGTGCAGGTTTCAACCCGGCGCATTTGCAGCATCCCACCTTGAGCCTGGACCTCAAGCAGTACTGCGCAGTGTTCGAAGAGGCGGCGCGGCAAACCCAGGATGACAATTTCGGCTTGCGCTATGGCAGCCAGTTCAGGCCCGACGGCCTCGGCATGCTCGGCTATGTCGGCATCTGTTCGGACACCCTGGGCGATGCGTTGCGCAACGTGGTCAAGGTGTTTCCCATCCATCAGCAAGGCAGCCTGCTGCGCCTGGAGGTGGACAGCGAATGGTGCCGGCTCGATTACCAGGTGCAATACGGCGCGATCTTTCGCAAGCGCCAGGACGCCGAGTTGTCGATGGGCATGTTCACCAACTTGATGCGTCACGCCCTGGGGCAGAAGTGGGCGCCGGAGCGGGTGCATTTCGAGCACCCCCAGCCTGAGGCCTGGCATGAGCACTGCAAAGCTTTCGATGCGCCGGTGTTCTTTGGTCAGCCTTGCAATTCGCTGGTGTTCAGGCGAAGTACGCTGGAGAAAGCCATGCCCGACCGTGACAGCCGCCTGTTGGCCATCGTCATGGAAAGCATGGGTCTGTTGGCCCGCCAGGGCGGTGAGCGCCAAGGCGGACACGGCATCATCAACGATGTCCAGGCGCAGATCCGCCTGCAGTTGGCCGATGGCGAGCCGAGCCTTGAGCAAGTGGCCGACCTGCTGCATATAACCAGCTGGAGCTTGCAACGCAGGTTGGCCGAGAAGGGGTTGAATTTCTCGGGCCTGGTCGAGAAAGTGCGCCAGGAGCTGGCCCAGTACTACTTGACCCGAACCAGCCTGCCCATCTCGGAACTTGCACTGCTGCTGGGGTATTCGGAAACCAGTGCGTTTTCCCGTGCTTTCCGACGGTGGCATGGGGCGAGCCCGAAGCAGTGGCGTAAGTCTTGATGCCAGTCCGTTAAAAACCAGATGGGGCTGCAACGCAGCCCCAATGACGCGTCAGCGCGTCACCACCTGTGCAAGGTCGTGCTTCAAGTAGCGCTTGCACAACTCCACACTCTGCTTCGCCCAGTTCGCCCCCAGATTACGCACTTGCTGGGTCTCGGCGTGGGTTCCGGTCCAGGCCAGCAGCTGAATACGCCGCTGGATGATAAAAGTCGGAATCATTGCAATGTCATGCGCACTCAAGCGGATGACCGCCGCGTAGCCTGCCAGCCAGTGTTCGATCCACTCGTTGACTCGCTCGTGGTGCTCGTAGAAGCTCAGTGCCGACGCCAGGTCATGCAGGTACCAGCCAAAGCCGCAGTCATCGAAATCGATGACGTGGGTACGCTCATGGTCCACCAGCAGGTTGGCCAAGCGCAGGTCGGCGTGAATCAAGCCGTAGCGCTTCCCGTCCTGGCCATAGTTCGCCAGCTCGCCCTGCACCCGTTGCAACACTTCCTCGATCACGCCAAATGCACTGCTGTCCAGGTTGACGGCATTTCGCCAATCTCCCCAATGTCCGTTGGCGCCGACCATGCTCTGGTGGTCCCAGACAATCCGCGAGAAATTGGCCGGGCGCTGCCATTGCTGGCTGTGCTGGTGCAGCTTCGCGGTAATGGCGCCGAGCCGCATGAAGGCACTGACGTCGACATCGGCGGTCGGTTCGGCACCGCTTACCCAATTGAACAGGACCACGTTGATTTCCTTCCCGGCGCCCACCTGGGCACTCTGCACATAGCGCCCATCAAGGCCTGCGACCGGGCGTGGCACTTCAATACCCGAGGCTTGCAGCGCGTTCAGCCAGTGCAGTTCGTTATCGATATCGGCCTTCTGGTGATAACCCAACTTGTGCACACGCAAGGCATACCGTTTTCCGCCCGGTGTATCGACCCGGTAGGTCGCATTCTCGGAGTGACACAGCAGCGTGACGTGCCCTTGCACCGGCGTGGGGTAGCAATCGGCGAGTGTGCGAGCGGCCACTTCATGCAGGGTCTGAAGGCCGATTTCTTCTTGTTGTGGGGTGCTCATGGGTCAGCTCCAGAGTGTGTTCTGAGGAAAAGTCAGAATCAGGATGGAGCGACTGCGGGAGCACGTGCTTGACCTTGGAGCCAGTGAATCTGACCGCAGAGAACAATTACTGGATCCAGCGCTGGAAGTTGACCGCAGGGCAGACAACCCATCCACCAAGGTCAAGTCAGGCGCAGAAACCGGCGGCACTATTTCCAACAAGCATCCGATATGCCGATGACGCTTCCCGTACTTCTTTCGCACGCCTAGCGAGGCCGGTCACCATGTTGAAAACCAACGCTTTTTCCGAGGAAAACAGTAACGCCCTGTCGCCGCGAACCCGCGAGATGATCGAGCGTCGGCGGCGTTTGCTCGGCCCAGGCTATCAATTGTTCTACCAGAACCCGCTGCACCTGGTGCGAGGTGAAGGCGTCTGGGTCTACGACGTCGACGGCCAGCGCTACCTCGACGTCTACAACAACGTACCGTCGGTTGGGCATTGCCATCCGCATGTCGTCGATGCCCTGTGCCGCCAGGCTCGCCTGCTCAACACGCACACCCGTTACCTGAACGACAACATCCTGGATTTTGCGGAAAAATTGCTCGGCACCATGCCTGCCGAATTGAGCCAGGCCACGTTCACCTGCACCGGTAGCGAAGCCAACGACCTGGCCGTGCGTATCGCCCGCGGATACACCGGCGGTACCGGTGTGATCGTCACCCAGTACGCCTACCACGGGCTTACCGCCAGTATTGCCGAGTTGTCTTCCTCGCAGTTCTCGCAGATCGCCGCGAGCCCTGACGTGCGCACGGTTGCGGCGCCAACCCACAACCCGCAGAACCCCGCAGAGGTCGGCCGACGCTTTGCCGCCGACGTGCGTGCGGCCCTGGCCGACATGCGGCGTCACGGCATCAAGCCAGCGGCGCTGTTGCTGGATTCGTTCTTCACCAGTGATGGTGCTTTCTTCGAGCCGCAGGGTTTCCTGCGCGAAGCTGTCGAGGCCGTGCGTGAGGCCGGCGGCCTGTACATAGCCGACGAAGTGCAGCCGGGCTATGGGCGCTCGGGTCGGCACATGTGGGGTTTCCAGTGCCATGGCCTGGTCCCGGATATCGTCACCCTGGGCAAGCCGATGGGCAACGGCCACCCCACCGCTGGTATCGCCATCAAGCCGCAGATCCTTGAGCATTTCGCCAACCAGTTCGGCTATTTCAACACCTTTGCCGGTAACCCGGTTTCCTGCGCTGTCGGTTTGGCAGTGCTGGAAGTTATCGAGCAGGAAAACCTCATCGCCAACGCCCGGGCGTCCGGCAGGTTGATGCTCGATGGGCTCGAGCACCTGGCCAAGCAATACCCGGTGATCGGTGATGTGCGCGGCATGGGGCTGTACCTGGGCGTCGACTTCACTACCCCGGACGGCGCGCCCGATGCCGAGAGCGCCGCCAAGGTGGTCAACGGCCTGCGCGAGGAAAAGGTGTTGATCGGCGCTGCCGGCCCCCACGTCAACACCCTGAAGATCCGCCCACCACTGGTATTCCAGCGTGAGCACGCGGAGATATTCCTGGGCAGTCTGCAGCGCGTGCTCGAGCGACTCTGACCGACGCAGCGGTACTGCGCTCGACAATCACAAGAACAATGTCACGGAGAACATCATGATCTACGCAAAACCCGGTGCACCCAATGCAGTCCTCACGCTCCAGCTGCGCTATGGCAACTTCATCGGCGGCGAATTCGTCGCGCCGGTCAACGGCCGGTACTTCACCAATACCAGCCCGGTCGATGGCTCGCTGATTGGCGAGTTCCCACGCTCGGGCAGCGAAGACATCGAGCTGGCCCTGGACGCCGCCCACGCCGCCGCCGACGCCTGGGGCAAGACCTCGGTGCAGGACCGTGCCCGGGTGCTGCTGGACATTGCCGACCGCATCGAAGCCAACCTCGAGCTGCTGGCCGTGGCCGAAACCTGGGACAACGGCAAGGCCGTTCGCGAAACCCTGAATGCCGACGTGCCCCTGGCTGCCGACCATTTCCGCTACTACGCCGGCTGCATCCGCGCCCAGGAAGGCAGCGCCGCCGACATCAACGAGCACACCGCCGCCTATCACTTCCATGAGCCGCTGGGTGTGATCGGCCAGATCATTCCGTGGAACTTCCCGCTGCTGATGGCCGCCTGGAAACTCGCGCCCGCACTGGCCGCTGGTAACTGCGTGATCTTGAAGCCCGCCGAGCAGACGCCCTTGTCGATCACGGTGTTGATGGACCTTATCGGCGACCTGCTGCCCGCCGGTGTACTCAACGTGGTGCAAGGCTATGGCCGCGAAGCCGGTGAGGCTCTGGCCACCAGCAAGCGCATCGCCAAGATTGCCTTTACCGGCTCCACTCCGGTGGGCTCGCACATTCTCAAGTGCGCCGCCGAGAACATCATTCCCTCGACCGTCGAGCTGGGCGGCAAGTCGCCAAACATTTTCTTCGAGGACATCATGAACGCCGAGCCGGCCTTTATCGAAAAGGCCGCCGAAGGCTTGGTGCTGGCGTTCTTCAACCAGGGCGAAGTGTGCACCTGCCCGTCGCGCGCACTGGTGCAGGAGTCGATCTACCCGCAGTTCATGGAAGTGGTGCTGAAGAAGATAAAGCAGATCAAGCGCGGCGACCCACTGGACACCGACACCATGGTCGGCGCCCAGGCCTCCCAGCAGCAGTTCGAGAAGATCCTGTCGTACATGGACATTGCCCGGGAGGAGGGCGCCGAACTGCTCACTGGCGGCAAGGTGGAGAAACTCGAAGGCTCGCTCGCCAGCGGCTACTACATCCAGCCGACGCTGCTCAAAGGCAACAACAAAATGCGCGTGTTCCAGGAGGAGATCTTCGGCCCGGTGGTCAGCGTCACCACCTTCAAGGACGAAGCCGAGGCCCTGGCGATTGCCAACGACACCGAGTTCGGCCTTGGCGCCGGCGTATGGACCCGCGACATCAACCGCGCCTACCGCATGGGCCGGGGCATCAAGGCCGGCCGCGTGTGGACCAACTGCTACCACCTGTACCCGGCCCATGCCGCGTTCGGTGGTTACAAGAAGTCCGGGGTAGGCCGTGAAACCCACAAGATGATGCTCGACCACTACCAGCAGACCAAGAACCTGCTGGTGAGCTACGACATCAACCCGTTGGGGTTCTTCTGAGTAATGCCCTAGCCGCTCCCTCATTCGCCCACGCTGTAGATAACGAGGACCTCGCTCATGTCCATACAAAAAGAACACGCAGCCAACTTCACGCCAGGTGTGCAGACGCAGAGCGTCGAGACGGAGAGTGTCGATGCGCAATACTTCCAGAACCGACAGCTGAAACAAGGCGCCGCAGGATGGGTGCTGTTGATTGGCCTGGGTGTCGCCTATGTCATCTCGGGCGACTTCGCCGGCTGGAACTTCGGCCTGGCCCAAGGCGGGTGGGGCGGGATGTTCCTCGCCACCTTGCTGATGGCCGCCATGTACCTGTGCATGTGCTTCTCCATGGCCGAGCTGTCGTCGATGATTCCCACCGCCGGTGGCGGCTACGGCTTCGTGCGCACGGCCTTCGGGCCTTGGGGCGGGTTCTTCGCGGGGGCGGCGATCCTGCTGGAGTACGCCATCGCGCCGGCTGCGATCGCGGTGTTCATCGGCGCCTATTGCCAGTCGCTGTTCGGGGTGGGCGGCTGGCCGGTGTACCTGGCGTTCTATACGGTGTTCATCGGTATCCATGTGCTCGGTGCGGGCGAGGCATTGAAGGTGATGTTCGTCATCACGGCGGTGGCGGCCATCGCCCTTGGCCTGTTCATCGTGGTGATGGTCCCGCATGTCGAGGTCGCCCACCTGTTCGATATTCCGGTGAGCGAAGCCAAGGGCGCCAGCAGCTTCCTGCCCTTTGGCTATGTCGGCATCTGGGCGGCGATTCCCTACGCGATGTGGCTGTTCCTCGCCGTAGAAGGTGTCGCCCTGGCTGCCGAGGAAACCAAGAACCCCACCCGCGATCTACCACGCGGCTTGATCGGCTCGATGCTGGTGCTGCTGGTCTTCGCTGCGTTGATTCTGCTGGTAGGGCCGGGGGCGGCGGGCGCCAAGGCGCTGATGGATTCCGGCAACCCGCTGGTAGCGGCGCTGGAAGCGGTTTATGGCGGCTCGAGCTGGATGAGCCAGTTCGTCAACCTGGTGGGCCTGGCCGGTCTGATTGCCAGCTTCTTCTCGGTGATCTATGCCTATTCGCGGCAGATCTTCGCCTTGTCGCGGGCCGGCTACCTGCCGCGCAAACTGTCGGTCACCAACCGCAACAAGGCGCCGGTGCATGCTCTGGTGGTGCCGGGCATCATCGGTTTCGGCCTGTCGCTGACGGGGCAGGGCGACCTGCTGATCCTGGTGGTGGTATTCGGCGCGACCTTGTCCTACGTGCTGATGATGGCGGCGCATATCGCCCTGCGTATCCGCCGCCCGGACATGCAGCGTCCGTATCGCACGCCGGGTGGCATCGCCACGTCGTCGTTCGCCTTGGTGCTGGCCGCAGTGGCCCTGGTCGCAGGCTTTCTGGTCGACCCGAAAGTGATGCTGGGCACGGCGGCCATCTATGCTCTGTTCATTGCCTACTTTGCGTTGTACAGCCGTCACCACCTGGTGTCCGGCACGCCCGAGGAAGAGTTCGCAGCTATCCAGAAAACCGAGGAAACGCCTCGTTAGAGGCTGTTCGAGACCTGAGTCAGAGCTAACAATCAGCCATTGAAGGCCACCCGCGCAGCGACCTGGGGGCCTTCCTACAGGGAACCCTTATGTCGATTTTCGAAACGGGCCTGGCGCCCTCGGCGGTCAACCATATGGCGCTGTCGCCGCTGAGCTTCATCGAGCGCACCGCGTCGGTCTACGGCCAGTATCCTGCGGTGATCCACGGTGAAGTTCGACGCAACTGGCAAGACACCTACGCGCGTTGCCGACGCCTGGCCAGCGCCCTCGATGCGCGAGGCATCGGCAAGGGCGACACGGTGGCGGTCATGCTGCCGAACATTCCGGCGATGCTCGAAGTGCACTTTGGCGCGCCGATGATCGGCGCGGTGCTCAACACGTTGAACGTGCGCCTGGATGCAGCGGCAATTGCCTTTATGCTCGAGCACGGCGAGGCGAAGGTGCTGATCACTGATCGCGAGTTCCACGTGGTGATCCGTGAAGCCTTGAGCCTGCTGCCCAATCCACCGCTGGTGGTCGATGTGGACGACCCGGAGTACGGCGCAGGTACTGCCGTCAGCGAGCTGGATTACGAAGCGCTGCTGGCCGAAGGCGACCCGGAATTTGCCTGGCAATGGCCGGAGGATGAGTGGCAGGCCATCTCGCTCAACTACACCTCGGGCACTACCGGCAACCCCAAGGGCGTGGTCTATCACCACCGCGGCGCCTACCTCAATGCGCTGGGCAACCAGATGACCTGGGCCATGGGCAACCACCCGGTGTACCTGTGGACGTTGCCAATGTTCCATTGCAATGGTTGGTGCTACCCGTGGACGGTCACTGCACTGGCCGGCACTCATGTGTTCCTGCGCCGTGTCGAGCCGCAAAAGGTGCTGAAGCTGATTCGCGAGCACCGCGTCAGCCACCTGTGCGGTGCGCCGATCGTGCTCAACGGCCTGGTCAATGTGCCCGAGTCCGACCGGGCGCTCATCGAGCACCCGGTCGATGCCATGGTGGCCGGTGCCGCGCCGCCAGCGAAGGTCATTGGTGCGGTCGAGGAAATGGGGATCAAGGTCACCCACGTGTACGGCCTGACCGAAGTCTACGGCCCGGTGACGGTGTGTGCGTGGCATGGTGAATGGGACGAACAACCGCTGGATGAGCGTGCGCGGATCAAGGCGCGCCAGGGTGTGCGCTACCCGACGCTGGAGGGGCTGATGGTGGCTGACCCGCAAACCTTGCAGCCGGTGCCGAGCGATGGGGAGACCCTCGGTGAGATCTTCATGCGCGGCAATACGGTAATGAAGGGCTATCTGAAAAACCCCGACGCCACCCGCGAGGCGTTTGCAGGCGGCTGGTTCCACACCGGCGACCTGGCGGTGCAGCACCCGGATGGGTACATCGAAATCAAGGATCGGCTCAAGGACATCATCATTTCCGGTGGCGAGAACATTTCCACCATCGAGGTCGAGGGGGTGCTCTATCGTCACCCGTCAGTGCTGGAAGCGGCGGTAGTCGCCCGGCCAGACGAGAAATGGGGGGAGGTGCCGTGTGCCTTCATCGCCCTTAAGGCGGGCTGCGCGGTCACGCGGGAAGAGGACATCATCGGCTTCTGCCGCGAGCACCTGGCGCGGTACAAGCTGCCCAAGACCGTGGTGTTCCGGGAATTGCCGAAAACATCGACCGGTAAGATCCAGAAATACCTGTTGCGCGATTGGGCCAAGGCGCTTTGATCAAGCCCTGGGGCTGAGCCTACATGGCCCAGCCCCGCGCGCCGATCAGATGATATAGCCGCCCGCGACTTCGATGTTCTGGGCGTTGATCCAGGCGCCTTCATCAGACAACAACATGCCGATGACGCGCGCCACATCCTCAGGTTCCCCCACACGCCCCAATGCCGTTTGAGAGGCCAGCAGCGCCTCGAACTCATCGTCCAAACCACCGCCCAGTTCGGTACGGATCGCCCCCGGCGACACGGAGTTGGCACGAATACGCCGCTCGCCAAACTCCTTGGCCATGTAGCGGGTGAGCACTTCGAGCCCGCCTTTGAATGACGCGTAGGGCGCGACACCGGCCGTTGCCACACGGGTGGTGGCGCTGGTCAGGTTGACGATGGAGGCGTTGACCTCCAGCAGCGGCAGCAAGGTTTGCGTGAGGAACCTTGCACAACCCGGCCCACCCAGCTAAATTCCCCCCGTCGCCGAAGCATCGGCGACGCGACCTTGGCCGGTCGGAATCGAAAGGCGCAGCAGCGCCCAGTCTTCATCGCAGGCGCTTTTTTTGTGCCCGCGATGTCGCGTTATGGCGGTGGTGCGCGGGACACCTTCGGGTGTGCCGGGCCCCTTTCGTCCCGGTCGGCCAACCCGCGTACTGCTGCCACCTCAACTTGCTTGGCCGCGAGCGGTGGCAGTTCCACAACGAAAGGAACTCATGCATGACCACCGCACCTCTGTTCAGAAGCCTTGCATTCGCTCGCCGCCCTTTGTTCTTGGCGGTGCCTGTCCTCACCTCATCGTGCTCAGTCTTTGCGCCAAGGCAGGTGCCTCATGACTGATCTTGAACGACTCACTGCCATCCAGAACTATGCGTGGACGCTTAAACTGTTGAGCGAAGCTTGGCGCAGCATGATGGAATGCTGGAGTGTGAGCACAATCCGCATCTGAGCTTTCGCAATACTGCTGGGATTCACCAGGCTATGCGCATTATCAGCCGTCTTGCCAGCGAGCAATGTGGCAAGTTGTTTGCTACAGGATGAGCCGCGCAGCACTCTTGAAGCCGGCTAGCGGCGTACCACTCGGTTGTGCACCGCCCTGAGCATGACAGCCAAGAGGAATTCAGCGGCGTACGCTTTCTGTCCTGAAAAAACGCCCGGCGCACTGCACTGGGCGTTTTCATAAAGGGGGAGATCGGGTCTTCGAGGTGGTACTGCAGAGTGCCTACTCTGCGTCGGGATGGGTCTGTAGCGAGTGGCTGTTTTCGACCCATAGCGGCCTGTCGTGGTGGGTAGATAACGGCCAGAAGCGGACGCCTCGAGCGCCCGCAGGTTGTGGGTCAACCGTGCTTCACCAGGTTAAGTGCTGGTAATGGCCCTCCGGGGAACTGCATCAGGCGCCCTTCGCTTAGGCCACCCAAGTCGATACCGGCGAACCCCAGTCGCTCAATCAACTGCGCAACCTCGACCTTGGCCTCGGCATCCTCGCCTGAGTAGAACAGCACCCTTCGGCCTCCCTCGGCCGATGGATCAACACCTAGCAGCGCCGGTTGCAGGTGGTTGAACGCCTTGACCAAGCGCGCTCCGGGAAGCATCCGCGCAACCACTTCGCTAGAGCTTTCGCCGCCCAGATCGAAGGGACGAAAAGTCGGTGCCTCGATGGGATTGTTGGCGTCGACCACAATGCGTCCATTCCAGGGAGACAGGTTTTCTAGCGCGGCGGGAATTTTCGACCAGTTCACCGCGAGAAAGACGATGTCAGCCTGGGCGGCTTGCTCCCGGCTTACCGCTATGACCTTCGGCCCCAATTCGTCAGCCAGGCTCTGCAAGCTGTCCGGGCCACGGCTATTGGCGATAGCAACTTCAATACCCGCCTTGCTCAGGGCGCGTGCGATGGCGCTGCCTATGGCGCCAGCACCGATGATTCCAATCTTCATGTCCTTTCTCCTCAGGCTGTGAAACCGCCGTCTACTAGCAGCTCGGCGCCGCTGACGAAGGCCGCCTCGGGGCTGGCCAGCCAGGCCACGGCAGCCGCGATATCGCGACCCTCGCCGTAGCGGCCGACGGCAATGTTGGGGCGGACGAAATCGGCTACAGGACCATCCGCCGGGTTCATGTCACTGTCGGTCGGGCCTGGATGCACGGTATTGACCGTGATGCCGCGCGGGCCGAGATCGCGCACCAGCCCGCGACTGAAACCGGCCAAGGCGCCCTTGGTCAGGGTGTAGGCCGAGGCGGTGGCGAAAGCGGCGTACTGCACCATGGAGCTGCCGATGTGGATGATGCGCCCGCCGCGCCCCATATGCTTGAGCGCCTCCTGAGTGGCGACGAACACGCCGGTCACATTCACCGCGAGAATGCGCTGGAAATCCTCGAAAGCGATCTCCTCCGGGGCGCCGAGTACGCTGATGCCGGCGTTATTGACCAGAATGTCTAGCTGACCGAAAGTGCCAACGACCTTCTGTACCGCGTTGCGTACCGCCTCCGGGTCGCCCGCATCGGCGGCAATAGCCATTGCCCTGCCACCGGCGGCAACTATCTCGCCGACCAGTGCCTCGGCCTTGGCCGGCGAGGCGTTGTAGGTGATGGCGACACTGGCTCCGTCGGCGGCCAGGCGTTTGGCGATGGCGGCGCCGATGCTGCGCGATCCGCCGGTCACCATGGCGACCTGGCCGTTCAGGGGAAGAGTGATAGGGTTCATGATGCTAACCTCGTTTGGGTGGTGGGTGTGCCCATGAAACACCTTTCGCTTTCCACGCAGTAGCGGGTAATGGCTAGAATTACCTTCAATCAATGATTGAAGGTTTAATGATGGAGACCCTAGCTAACTTGGAGTCTTTCGTGCGCAGCGCCGAGTGCGGCAGCTTCTCCGCCGCCGCACGTCGCTTGGGCCTAACGCCAGCGGCCATTAGCCGCAACGTGGCTCAGCTGGAAAGCAACCTCGGCGTGCGCCTGTTTCAGCGCAGCACCCGCCGCCTGACCCTGACTGAAGCCGGTGAACGATTTCTCGGCAATGTGTGCGGCGGGCTTGAAAGCATCCAGGCGGCAATTGCCGATCTCAGCAGTAGCGCCGGCGCCCCGGCTGGGGTGCTGCGCCTGTCGGCGGCTCCGGCCTTTGGGCGCGACTATCTGCTACCCCTGATGCCCGATTTCCTGGCCCGCTACCCGGCAGTGACGCCGGAATGGCATTTCGATAACCGCCAGGTAGAGTTGATCACCGATGGTTTTGATGCAGCTATTGGCGGCGGCATCGAATTGACGCCTGGCGTAGTGGCGCGCGAACTGGCGCCAGCGCATTTGGTAATGGTTGCTTCGCCAGCCTACTTAGCTGGAAGGCCAGCACTACGTCAGCCATGGCAGCTCGGCGAAATCGACCACTTGGGCATGAGATCGGCTCAGAGCGGCAAGGTACGCAGCTGGATGCTTCAGAACCCCAAAGGTGAGCGAGCACCGCTAGAGTTACGCCCAAGGATGCTAGTAAACGATCCTCAAGCACTATGTCAGAGCGCGTTACTCGGGCTAGGCGTGGCCCTGCTTGCCGTGCCTGATGTGATAAAGCATCTACAAAACGGTGCGCTGCTACGTGTCTTGCCGGACTGGTATGTCGATGCAGGCCCCATCTCGATCTACTTTGCCAGCCAGAAGCTGTTACCGGCCAAGACACGGGCGTTCATCGATCACCTGATCGAGCTTTCCCGTGATCAGAAGTGGGGAATACGGTTTGATGCGAGGCTTGTGGCGAATGGCTAATGTCCGCTTTTCTCTGTCAGGAGTGAAGGGCAGCTATGGGTCGAAAGTGGACATTCACGACCGGCCTCCGACGACGAAAGTAGACAGAGCGGCCCTTCAATTAGCCATGTGCGGTGGAACCAGCCGTAACAGCTTGGCATGGACCCCATCGGTAACCACATAGATCGCCCCGTCCGGCGCCACCTTGACGTCTCTCATTCGCTCGTCCAACTCAGCCAAAAGCAGTTGTTCCCCAACAACCTGGCGCCCATCTCGCAACACCCGGCGCACGGCCCGCTCCTTCAGCGCCGGAACCAGCAAATCCCCGCGCCAATCCGGAAACAACGCACCGTCATAAACCGCCAGGCCAGCCGGTGCGATGGAGGGCGTCCACTCCAGGATGGCGTCGCGATAGCCCTCCAGCTGGCGGAACGGCGTCACCCGCGCAAACGGGTAGTCGATGCCATCCGTAACAACCGGCCATCCATAGTTGCCGCCAGGCTCGATCCGATTGATTTCATCCCCACCCCGCGCACCATGTTCGCTGAGCAGCAACTCCCCCGTCGCCGGATCGACCGCAATGCCCTGCGGGTTGCGATGCCCCAGGCTGTAGATCTCGGGTGCAGCGCCAGGATGCTGCAAGAAGGGGTTGTCCGCTGGTGCCCGACCTTCACGGTCCAGCCTGACGACAGTCCCAAGGTGGTTGGCCAGGTTCTGTGCCTCTTCACGACGCGCACTGCCGTCCCCCAACGAGAGCACCAGCGTGCCATCTCGCAGAAAAGCGATACGTCCACCGTTGTTTCCGGCACTCGGTTTCAACGTGGAGCTGAACAGCACGCGCACATCTTCGAGCCTGTCATCCACCCACCTGGCCCGCACCAGCCGCGTGCCGTTGGCGCCCGGCTCGCCGTAAGCCATGGTCAGGTAGAGCAGGCTATTGCTTTCGAACTGAGGGTCCAGCGCAACCTCCATCAGCCCGGCGATTGCACGCAGTCGGAAGATCGGCGGCAGCCCATCCAGCGCGATCTGCGATGTCGAACCGTCGGGTGCAATGGCCAGCAAACGGCCCGCCATTTCGGTGACGAGCGCGCGGCCATCCGGTAGAAACGCCACCGACCACGGACGGTTCAGGCCCGTCAGGACGGTCTGGACCTCATAGCTGGTAGGGTCGACCGGCGCGGGCTTGTCACCTGCCGGGGGCGCCATCCAGAGAAACAGCGCAATGGGCGCCACGATCAGCGCGCCGGATATCGCTGCGTAACGCCGACCGGCCGTATCAGCCACCCGGCGCTTGGGCGATGTCATGGCGGCGTACAGCAGCCCGCCGACAACTCCCGTCGCAGACATCAGCACATGACCGAACTGCTCGCGGGTACCCGGCATCGCGGGCATCGGAATCACCGAGCGCATCAGCCAGAAGAGCACCCACAGGGCAACCATCGAGGCGACCGGGAAGAGGACGGTTCGCCAGCGCGAGGCAGACGGTGCTTGGCCAATGATGAGGTGCGTTAGCACAAACGCAGGTAACAGCGCGGCAATGGCCATACCCATCATGACCGGCCCGAACCGCGCCAGGTCTTCCAGTGTCATCCATAGCCGAATCGAAGCCGTGACCGGAGCCTCCAGCTCGATGAGCGTGCCAAGCACGAGCTGGGTCTGAGTGATACTGGCAACAGCGCCGGTCGCCAAGACGGCGACCAGCAACGCGGCGATATATCGATTCAGGGACTTCATCCGGTGACTTCTCTGCATTCGGGAAGCCACCATCATGCCCGCTACATCAGAACGCGTACACCAGCGTCGCCGTGGCACTGCGCGGCGTGCCGTACCAGCCGCGCGAACCGATCGCGGTGTAGTACTTCTCGTCGAACAGGTTGTTGACGTTCAAGGTCACACTGGTCTGCGGGGTGAAGGCGTACTGCGCCATCGCATCGACCACGCTGTAGGCGCCCTGGGTGAACTTCTCGCCGTTGGGGCCGGCGTTTTTGTAGTACTCCGAACCCTGCCAGCGCACGCCGCCGCCGATCTTCAACTGCGGCAGCGATTGCAGGCGGTAGGTGGTGTAGAGCTTGAGCGTATCGCGCGGCACTTCCGAGAGCAGGCGCTCGTCGTCCGAGTCCTTGGCCACGGCGTAGGTGTAGCTGGTCGAGACCTGCCAGTCCCGCAGGACCTCGCCGGCGGCTTCCACTTCGAAACCGCGGGTCTTGGTGCCGGATTCCGCGCGGTAGGCCTGGTTGCCGTCCGGGGCCAGGTTGCTGCCGTCGGCCACGGCCAGGTTGTCCTGGCGCACTTCGAACACGCTGAAGGCGGTGGTCAGGCGCTTGTCCCAGAACTCGCCCTTCAGACCCAGCTCGTAGTTCACGCCTTCTTCAGGGTCGAGGTAGCTGCCGCTCACATCCTTGTTGCTTTGGGGCTTGAAGATGGTGGTGTAGCTGGCGTAGGCCGACCAGTTGTCGTCGAGGTCGTAGATCAGCCCCACGTAGGGCGTGACCACGCCGGTTTCGCTGCGCGAGTTGCGGCTGGTGGCGTCGGTGGCGAGGGTGGTGGAGGTTTCGTCGCGTTTCCAGTCGATCAGGCGAGCGCCGGTAATCAACGACAGGTCGTCGGCCAGGCTCCAGCGCACCGAGGCCACCAGGCCATCCTGGGTTTCATCCAGGGCGTCTTCCGACGATTTGGTGTGAATGGCATCCGGCACCGCCAGCGAACCGTCCCACGTGTAGATATTGTCGATGGTCTGGAACGACCACAGCGGGTAACCGGGGTTGCGGTAGTAGGCGCGGTAATGGCTGGCGCCCAGGTACAACTGGTGCTCGCGCGACAACAGCTCGAACGGGCCGCTCGCCGAGAAGTCGAACGAGGTCTGCCGGGGTTCGCCGGCCCAGCGGCCGGTCCAGGTACTGACGCCGCTGCCATCAGGGTTGACGGTGCCGCTGGCGGCGGTGGCGAAGGCGTCGTCGTAGCTGCGGCGGTTGTGCTCGGCGTTGAACTTGAGCTGCCAGCCATTATCCAGCTGGTGCTCGAGGGTGGTGAACACGGTCTTGGTGCGGCGCTTGTGGTAGCTCCAGTCCGAGGCCGAGTTGAACGAGCGCGATGGCTTGAAGTGGCTGCCATCGGAATTGAACATTGGGAAACCGTGGTTGCCGGCGCCGTCGTTGTCCATTTCCTGGTACTCCGCGCCTACGGTGAGCATCGTGCTGTCGGTGAGGTCCCATTCCAGCACGCCATAGACCACCTGCTTTTCCAGGGACTGGCGGTCGACATGGCTTTGGCTGTCGGTGGCCGAGGCGACGAAGCGCCCGCGTACGTTGCCGCTTTGCGAGAGCTTGCCGGACACATCCAGTTCGGTGCGGTAGTTGTCCCAGGAGCCGGCCTTGAGGGTCAGCTTGCGCTGGGTTTCCAGGGTGGGTTTCTTGCGGATCAGGTTGATGGTCGCGCCGGGGTCGCCGGTGCCGGACATCAGCCCCGTGGCGCCGCGCACCACCTCCACCCGGTCGTACGACACCATGTCGGCGAGGTCGTCGCGAAAGCCATAGGTATCGGGGCGATTGATACCGTCGACCTGGATGCTGCCGACCTCGAAGCCGCGCACGTAGATATGGTTGGCGTCGCTACCGGCCGGGCCCATGCTGTCGACCACGACACCCGGGGTTTGCTCGAGCACCTGGGCCACGTCCGTGAGGTTCTGGTCTTCGATCTGCTGGCGGGTGACCACGCTGACCGACTGCGGCGTCTCGCGTGCCGAGAGGCGCAGGCCGGTGGCGGTGTTGGCCGAGCCCGTGGTGTAGCTGCCGGTGCCTTCGCTGGTGCTGCCCAGGCCGATGGCGGTGACGCTGGTGGCACCCAGTTCCAGGCCAGCGCCGGTTTGTACCTTGGTCAGCACATAGCGCTTGTCGCCTGCCGGCAGCACCTGCAAACCGGTACCCCACAGCAACTGGGCGAAGCCTTGCTCCAGCTCGAAGCTGCCGTGCAGACCGGATGATTGCAGCCCTCGGGTTTCCTGGTTGCCGAAGCTGATGGTCACGCCGCTGGCGGCAGCGAACTGGCTGATCGCCGAGGCCAGGCTGCCGGCCGGGATGTCGTAGCGCTGCGGGGCGGCCCAGGCGGTAGAGGTCGCCAGGGTAGCGCTGCAAAGGCTGAGCGCTAGGGTCGCCTGGCGAATGCTGCTGGCAAGCGAGGTACGGCGTGCGGACATGAACAGGGGCTCCTGAAAGGGGTGGCTTGGGCGCGGCGGATACGTGCGCCCTCAAGAGCCGAAGTAGTGAAGAAAATCTGTAACCCCCAAATGAAAAAAATCTGCAGGGTGTTGCGCTCCTACAAGGTTTGCTCGACTGGCTCCATACGCACCCAATAGGGGGTCAGGCGACGTGCACGCACCGGCAAGGCGTCTTCCAGGCTGGCCAGGGCAATGTCGGTGTCGTCGAGGTTGAAGGCGCCGGACAAGCGCAACTTGGCAACCTGCCTGGAACACCCGAGGTAGCCAGGGCGGTAGCGGGCAAGTTCCTCGACCACATCACCCAGACGCCAGTCGACGCTGACCAGCATGCCGCGTGTCCACGCCAGGGCATCGGGTGCCAGGGGCAGTAGCGGCCCCAGGTGGTCGGCGCTGAAACCCAGGCTGTAGCCGGCGTCGACGCGTCTCACTTGAGCCACGTGCGTGGGGCGCACCTCCACGGCATGGGCGACCACCGCCACGTGGCTTGCACCATCCTGCTGGCGCACGCTGAAGCGGGTGCCCAGGGCCACGATGTCGCCTGCGGTCGTGCGGACGCTCAAGGGGCGTGGATCCTTGGCGGTCTGCACCAGGATTTCCCCCTGGTGCAGGTGGATCAGCCGCTGGCGGGCATCGAAGCGGATATCCACGCGGGTGTCGGTGTTGAGGTCCAGGCGTGTGCCATCGGCCAGGGCCAGCAGGCGCCGCTGGCCGACCCGGGTCGAATGCTCCGCGCTCCATGGCGAGGCCCGGTAGCCTTGCCAACCGACCACCCCGACCCCCAGCACGAGCGCCAGGGCCTTCAACGCATGGCGTCGGTCCTGGCGGGCGCTGGCCAGGGTCTGCGCCGCACCACCGGGGGCGCTGGCGAGGCGGCCTTGCAGTTGTTCCAGGCGCGCCCAAGCGGCGGCGTGGCGAGGGTCGGCTGCGTACCAGGCCTGCCAGGCGGTGCGGGTTGCCACGTCGACATGGCTGTCGTGCAAACGCACGTACCAGTCCACGGCGTCGGCGAGAATCGCCTTCATGCTGCCTCGACCAGCAAGCAGTGCAGCAAGCCGCGCGCCAGGTGCTTGCGCACGGTGGTCACTGAAACCCCAAGCTTTGCGGCGGCCTTCTCGTAGCTCAGGCCGTCCAGTTGCACGGCAAGAAAGACCGCCCGGGTACGTGGGCCAAGGCCATCGAGCATGCGGTCGATGGCCATCAGGGTATCGAGGATGGCGGCACGGGCTTCAGCGGAGGGCGCGTAGCGTTCCGGTTGCAGTGCCAGGGCTTCGAGGTAGGCGTTTTCCAGGCTGCGGCGGCGATATAGATCGATGACCAGGCCGCGGGCGATGGTCGCCAGGTAGTGGCGCGGCTCGTTGAGCGTGCCGGCAGTGCGGGCCAGCAACACCCGGACGAAGGTGTCCTGGGCCAGGTCGGCGGCATCGGCGCAGCTGTTCAGGCGCTGGCGTAGCCAGCCGTGCAGCCAGCCGCTGTGCTCGCGGTAGAGTGTTTCCAGGCCACTGTGTGCAGCGCCGTCGGCAACAACGGTGGACATCCCACCCTCCCCAAAAGATTACCAAGTGCAAATAGGAATTGGTCGCAAGTGTAATCAGTGGGAGGGGGATTGGGAATGGTGGCATTGGGAAGTGTTTACACCCGCGCCAGGCTCACGCGTTCGCCTGTGCGTACACCACCCGATTGCGCCCGGTGTGCTTGGCCTGGTACAGCGCCGCGTCCGCCCGCCCAATGGCATGGTCGACCTGCTCGTCGGCGGCCAGTAGCGTGCAGCCGATGCTCAGGCTGACCTGTAGCGGCCCTGTGGCCAGCTGCATCGGCTGGTTGCCGATCAATTGCCGCACGCGCTCGGCGATGCGCTGCAGCTCTTCGCCGTCCTTTACCCGCAGCAGGGCGACGAACTCCTCGCCGCCTTGGCGCACCAGCAGGTCATCCGGCCGCAACGCTGCCCGCAGGCGGCGTGCGCATTCGCACAGCACCTGGTCGCCAGCGGCGTGTCCATGCTGGTCGTTGATGGACTTGAAGTGGTCGAGGTCGGCATACAGCGCACCGAGCTTCAAGCCGTTTTCTTGCGCCATGCGCCGCTCGCGCTGTTCGAAGGCGACCAGGGCGCCGCGGTTCCACAGCTGGGTCAGCGGGTCGAGCAGGGCCTTGCGCTGTTCGCGGTCCATCTCCAGACGCAGGTCGCGGTTGCTCTGGATCAGGCTGCGCAGTTGCAGGTAACCCTCGGCGAGGGTGGCCAGGTCCTTGAAGTTCGCCTGTTGAGCCGGGCTCAGGGTGCGCGGGCGGGGGTCGAGCATGCACAAGGTCCCGATGGCCTTGCCGTTGCCGGCACGCAGCGGGTGCCCGGCGTAGAAGCGGATGTAGGGCGGGGTGAGCACCAAGGGGTTGTCGGCGAAGCGTGGGTCCTGCCGGGCGTCCGGCACCAGCAGGGTGTCGTCGCCAAGGATCGCGTGGCCGCAGAAGGAAGTGTCTCGGGGCGTCTCGCTGGCATCCAGGCCCACCCGGGCCTTGAACCATTGGCGGTTCTGGTCGATCAGGCTGATCAGCACCGTGTCCACGTGAGCCAGGTCCTGGGTGAGGCGCACCAGGGTATCGAGGTAGTGCTCGGCCGGGGTGTCGAGCAGGTGCATCTCATCGAGGGTTTGCTGGCGAAGAGGTTCGTCAACGGGAAGGGGGCAAGCCAACATGCGATCTTCTCCGGGTCATGGGCTGGCGGGGGCTGCCCAAAGGCTGGCCCCTCTACAGCATAGGCGCTTGGAGTTGATCCTGGGGGCGGGTGTTAAGCAGGCTTGCGCCGCATTCCCGATCGCGTGCCGACGATGGCTGCAGAGCGGCCCCGTGCAGGATGTACCGGTCACCCCTTCTTCAATACCAACGTCAAAATGTCGTAGCTGGCAACGATTTCCTCCAGTTGGTTGGTCACCTCCACGTCCCAGGCCACCACGCCCTGCGGCTGCCCCAGGGGGCTGGTCTTGCCCTGGTCGATCTTGCGCTTGCAGGTCAGCCGCGCCTGAAGGGTGTCGCCGATGCCTACCGGGTTGATGAAGCGCAGCGTATCCAGCCCGTAGTTAGCCAGCACCGGGCCTGCGCCTGGGGACACGAACAGTCCGGCAGCCGCCGACAGCACGAAGTAGCCATGGGCGATGCGCTTGCCGAACTGCGACTCCTTGGCTGCGATCTCGTCGAAATGCATGTAGAAATGGTCGCCCGACAGGCAGCCGAAGTTGACCAGGTCGGCTTCGGTCACGGTGCGGCGGTGGGTCAGCAACGACTCACCGATGCGCAGCTCCTCGAAGTAGCGGCGGAATGGGTGTACCTCGGTCTCGATCACTTCGGCTCCACGCACGTATTCACCGGTCACGGCGCTGAGCATGCTTGGCGAACCCTGAACCGCTGCGCGTTGCAGGTAATGCTTGACCGCGCGCAGGCCGCCCAGCTCTTCACCGCCACCGGCACGGCCAGGGCCGCCGTGCTTGAGTTGCGGCAGTGGCGAACCGTGGCCGGTGGACTCCTGCGCAGCTTCGCTGTCGAGCACCAGCAGGCGCCCGTGCCACGCGGCTGCGACCGGGATGGCCTTCGCCGCTACCGCGCGGTCGGCGGTTACCAGGGACGCCACCAGGCTGCCTTTGCCGCGTGCAGCCAGGGCCAGAGCGTGGTCCAGGTCGTCGTAGGCCATCAGCGTACTCACCGGGCCGAACGCTTCGATGTCATGAGCGCCGCCTTCGGCATTCGGGTCGCGGGCCTGGAGCAGCGTCGGGGCGAAGAACGCGCCTTCGGCTACACCTTCCCCGCGCGGGGCGAAGCCATCGCTGGCACCGAACAACTGTTCGCAACTTTGCAGCAGGCTGCGCACTCGTTCGCCGACGTCGCGCTGCTGATCATGGGAGGCCAGAGCGCCCATGCGCACGCCTTCGACCGATGGGTCACCGACCACCACCTTGCTCAGGCGCTCGCGCAGGCGGGTGGCCACCGCGTCGATATGCCTGGCCGGCACGATGGCTCGACGGATGGCGGTGCATTTCTGCCCGGCCTTGGTGGTCATCTCGCGCACCACCTCCTTCCGGTGAAGCTGCCTGTTGCTTCCATGCCTGAGGTGTTAGCCCTTCGGATTTCATAAACGCTCGACAGAAATGTGGCTGATCGTAGAAGCCGCACTCCAGAGCGATCTCGGTAAGCATCATCGTCGACGCTTCCAGCAGCACTTTACTCTTCCTAAGCCGCTGCTCCCGCAACCACTGCTGCGGGGATACGTGTGTGAATTCTTTGAACATTCGTGAAAAATGACTGCGCGACAATCCGCACGCTTCGGCAAGTGCCGTGACCGATATGCCGGTATCCAAATGATCCAACATCATTTGCTTGGCCGTTGTGACTCGCCAGGGTTTGCGCCGCCCTGTCGACTGAATCGCGGCAGTGGCTACAGCGATGCCAATAGCACTCTTCATGGGATCAATTCATCCTGAAAAATCTGAAGATGGTTGATCCGGGCGGCACCGTTCGCTGAAGTCCCTTGAGTCTTCAGAGCATTGTGTCGCGATTCACCAGCCCGGATCAGCTCATGCCAGCCCCGCTTGTAGGTCAGAAACCAAGCCTGGGCCTGAGGGGGGTTAGATCGTTGCGGCCACGGGTGGCAGGGTGGGGCCGTGCTGAACGCGCTCTGGCGCTTTGTGCACCATGGTATAGGCGTAATCGACGCCCATGCCGTAGGCGCCCGAGTGCTCTTTGACCAGGTCCATGACAGCATCGTAGGTGTCGCGGTTTTTCCAGTCGCGCTGCCACTCCAGTAGCACCTGCTGCCAGGTGACTGGAACCACGCCCGCCTGGATCATGCGCTGCATGGCGTAGTCGTGAGCCTCCTTGGTCGTGCCTCCGGACGCGTCGGCAACCATGTAGATCTCATAGCCTGCATCATGCATGGCGGACAGTGCGAAGCTGGTGTTGCAGACCTCAGTCCACAGGCCTGACACGATGATCTTGTTCCGACCATTCTTCTTCAGCGCATCACGAACCTTCTGGTCGTCCCATGAGTTCATGGACGTGCGCTCAAGCAACGGCGCGGCAGGGAAAACCGCGAGCAGCTCGGGGTAGGTATGCCCGGAAAAACGCTCGGTTTCGACCGTGGTGAATAGGGTGGGCACATTAAAGATCTTGGCTGCTTTGGCCAGGCCCACGGTATTGTTCTTCAGCGTCTGCCGGTCAATGCTCTGGACGCCGAAAGCCATTTGCGGTTGCTGATCGATGAAGATCAGTTGGCTGTTGAGCGGGGTCAGGACTTCAGTGTGTGGATTGCTCATTGTTCTTCCCTTTTGCTGAACGGTGGCGAGAGTTTTTCCGGCGGGTCGTCGCCGATTCCCAGCACAAGATAGCGAAACACTCAGGGAAACAGTGGCGCACTTTTGCGCTCTTGCAGGCGCATTAATGCACCATTGGTAGCGTCCAATCCGATGCTAGGATCTCCGCCGGTAGGATCACGTCGATCCATTTTTCGCCAAGGAGAATCCAATGGCCGCTTCACGACCTTTCAACGACGACACCGCCTATTGGGGCGTTCCATGGGAAGAGGGCTACGGCTATCCGCAAGCGCGGCGAGTTGGAAGCGAGATCTTCATCTCGGGACAGTTCAACCATGACGAAGAGGGCAACCTGGTAGCGCCGGCGCCGCTGGATGCTGACGGTCGTCCGAGCGATTTCTCTTCAATGGGCGAGCAGATGCGGGTTTCCTACGACAACATTGCCAAGTTGTTGGCCTTGTATGGTGCCACGATGCAGGATGTCGTTGAGGAGACGCTATATGTGTTGGACATGGACGCAGCCTTTGCCGTAGTCGGCAAGGTGCGCAAGGCGGCCTATGGCACCGAGCGCCCGCAGGCGGCCAGCAATATCATCGGTGTATCGCGGCTCGCCCAGCGTCCTCAACTGATCGAGATTGTGTGCCGTGCGGTGATCGGTGCGCAGGCCAAGTGACCGGCGCTCCCGGTTTCAACTAGGAAGCCGGGATGGCCTGCTGACCTTCGACCAGGGGTTTGAGGTCGGCTACTGCCGCCGCGCAGAACGTCATGAATGCTTTCACTCGCCAGGACTTCCTGATGTCCTGGTGGGTAAGCAGCCACAACTCATCCTGAAGCTCCTGTACCACTGGGCCGGCCCGAACCAATCCTGGGGTAATGTCGCCCAGCATGCAGGGGAGGAAGCCAAAACCCAGGCCCGCCGCAATGGCGGCACTTGCTGCCGCCACGGAATCAGTGCGGTAAGAGATGTGCTGCGAGGGCACCCGACATTCGACATAGCTCGTTGCCTTCAGACCGCACAAGCCGCCCGAGTAGGACACCCATGGCTGACCCTCAGCGAAGGGATTGGCAATCGCCGCCTGCTTGACGCTGCCATATGCCGCCCAAGCGATGTTTGCGAGCTTGCGACCCACGAGGGTGTCGGTAGGTTTTTTTGTCGCGCGCACCGCGATATCCGACTCGTCCCTCGCCAAACTCAACGTCTGGTTGCCGACCAGTACTTCGATGGTGATCCCCTCATTGAGGGCTTGGAAGTCCGCGATGATCGGCGTGAGAAAGTACAGCAGCAGCGAGTCACTGGTAGTGATTCGCAGCTTTCCCAGGGGGCCTTGGCCGGCACGGGACACCCTGCGGGTGACACTGACGATGTCCAGCTCAACGCGCTCGGCCAGCGCACGTAGCTCGGCACCTTCGGCAGTCAGCAGATACCCCGCCTTGCGATGATCGAAAAGCGCGACCCCAAGCGTCTTCTCGACTTGTGCGACCCGGCGCGAGACGGTGGAGACATTGATGCCGAGCTTCTTGGCCGTCGCGGTGCGGTTGCTGCAGTCACTTAGCGTTTTGATGATCCGCAAGTCGTCCCAGGAAAGCTGGCTGACAGCTTCGCCGACATCCCATTTCGGCCCGTTAGAATTCGATTGGATCGGCGAGTCACTTCCAGGTGAAGGCTTCACGAAAATCATTCCAGGTGAGGAGGAGCAATGATACGAGAAGCGGGGTGGTCTGCCCACCGGTCTGGATATGAGTCACATTCATTCAATCCCCAGACGTTGTAGGTCAGCTTATTCTGAGCTTAGAGCGCCAACAACGGCCCGACTCGCTCAACCAGGAAGTCGATGAAGACCCTTACTCGTTGTGGCATGTAGCGTTGGTGGTTGAAGATCGCATGGATCTCCTCGGTGTCCCCTGGATTGAAATCAGCCAGCAGTTCGACGAGCCGACCTGCCTTCAGGTCCTCTGCGACATGGAACATTCCTAGCCGGCTAATCCCCAGCCCATTGATCGTCATCTGGCGCATGGTTTCGCCATTGTTGGTCAGCATATCGCCGCGCACCGCCAGGTACTGGGTTTGCTGGTTCAGCTTGAACGGCCACTCGTCACGGGATCGGCGGAAGTTGAAGTTGAAGCAACGATGATTTTCCAGCTCATCCGGCGTTCTCGGTACACCCTGTCGAGCCAAATACCCCGGTGAAGCCACGACCGCGCGGCGGCTTTGCCCCAAGATGCGTGCACGAAAGCTGGCGTCGTCCAGCGGCCCCATGCGTATCGCTACATCAATGCGTTCGCGCTTCAGATCAACCAAGGCGTCGGTCAGCGATAGATCGAGTGTGATGTCGGGATACCTGAGGTTGAAGTCTCTGATGATCGGGAGAAGCTGATGCGTGCCGAAAGGCACCGAAGTATTGATGCGCAGAAGGCCACTCGGGGCCGCAGATGAGCCGAAGGCGTCGTGCTCCGCCTCGTCTATGTCGTTGAGTATCCGGACGCAACTATCGTAGAAACGGCCACCTTCACCGGTGATTGCCAACTGACGTGTAGAGCGCTCGAAAAGGAGCACACCTAATCGATCTTCCAGCCGGGAGATGAGCTTGCTTACCGCTGAAGGCGTCAGGTTCAGTAGCTTGCCTGCGGCAGAAAAACTGCCCGTTT
This sequence comes from Pseudomonas sp. LS_2, assembly GCF_042709235.1. Classification (NCBI taxonomy): domain Bacteria; kingdom Pseudomonadati; phylum Pseudomonadota; class Gammaproteobacteria; order Pseudomonadales; family Pseudomonadaceae; genus Pseudomonas; species Pseudomonas sp. LS_2. Next base: position 80,635 of record NZ_JAVAYC010000013.1, read on the forward strand.
CGACGACCTTGCTGAAGACCAGCATCTCTCCGCTACGGCTGTCCATGACCTCATCCTATATGTGAATTTTCTTCTGCAATCATATTCCATTGCATGCGCTAATCAATGTATTCGAAGACCTCCACACTGCTCCCCAGCGGACTGATCCGCCCCTCAATTCAACGTTGGAGAATGGTATGAACCTTGGTTTAGAAGGCAAGACAGCATTGGTAAGCGCCTCCACCGCAGGCATCGGCTTGGCGATTGCCACGCAGCTCCTGGAAGATGGGGCTCGCGTGATCATCAACGGGCGTAGTGAAGCTGGCGTAGCGCAGCGCGTCAGCGAGCTAAACAAGCGTTTTGGCGAAGGGCGTGCTCTTCCCCTCGTTGCAGATGTCAGTCAGGCTGGTGGCGAGGCGGTCGCAGCCGCCGAATATCCGCAGGTCGACATCCTGATCAACAATATGGGCACCTATGAGCTGAGTGACTTCTTCAGCACCCGTGATGAAGACTGGCAGCGCATGTTCGAGACCAACGTCTGGAGCGGGGTGCGGTTGGCCCGTACCTACATGAAGGGCATGCTGAAGCGCGGCCATGGCCGGGTAATTTTCATCTCAAGCGAAGTCGCACTGACTCCGATGGCTGCGATGGCCCATTACAGCGCGAGTAAGGCTACGCAACTGTCGATCTCCCGCAGCCTTGCCGAGCTGACCAAGGGCACCTCCGTGACCGTCAACGCCGTGCTGCCAGGGCCTACCGAGACAGAAAACCTCAAGCGGTTCATCGAGTCTGTGAATCCGGGACTGCCTTATGAAGACGCAGAAAAGAAGTTCATGCAGGAGAATCGTCCCTCTTCGCTGATCTACCGCCTGGCCAAACCTGCAGAGGTCGCAAATGTAGTCGCGTTCCTGTCCAGCGAGCGTGCTGCGGTGATCAATGGTTCGGCGATTCGTGCAGAAGGCGGAACAGTGCAGACCATCGCCTGATCCGCTGCGTGAGGAGCCTGTCTGCCAAAAAGCTCAACTGGCCGCTTCTTCCCGAAAGCTGCTTTCGCGGATGACCGCAGTTGACCGAATCCAGCTTGGGCGGGAACGCCGATGTGGGATCGGTAGGCATGATCTGGGGTAGTCAGGCGCGGCTCGCGGGCGGTCGAATGCGAGCGCCCGCGTGCCCAGGTACCGCTTATGCCGATATTGGCCTTGGCTCTGCGGTTACATCAGGGGACGTCTAGTGCCTTGGTGCCGATGCGGCGGAATAGGAACTCGCCTTTGTTCTGATCGAATACAGAAATAGCAGCTAACGGAACAGCTGTGATCAGAACACCGGTAAGTACATCGGCGACCGCATGATCGAGAAGATTCATCCCTCACCCAGTCGCGCAACTTATGCTTTGGGCTCGTCCCAGTCGCTACGCGTCGCAGCAGTCAGCGCATCCCAGTCATCAGGAGGGTTGCGGCGGCCCAGCATCTTCTCGAATACGGCGTAGGGATCGGATTTGCTGCCTGCGGACCGTAGGGTATTTTCGTCGTTGACCCATGCATAGACGATGACCTTGGACCTTGAGTCGTAGCGAAAGAACAGCCGAAAGCGCCTGCCGATTTTTGCGCGGCGCCAATGTCTGTAGGCGGTGCCCAGCGTGTTGCCTTGGCGGAACTCATCACGGCCTGGGTCGGCAGGTACAGCCTCCATGATCAGATGGCTCAATGCCCGAAACAGCTTGACGTTGGCGTTGCTCTCAAAACCTTGCGGGTCGTTCTGCTCGGCCCGGGCGGCGGCTTCTTGCAATTTGCGTAGCTGTAAAATCACACCTTCATGGAACAACAGTGTCCAGCCATGTCGCAGCATCAGATCGCAACCTCACCCTCGATATCTTCGTCCAGGTTTACGGAGTGCTTTGCGTTGGCGAGCAGGGTTTGCGCCAAGTCTTCTGGCAGAGTGGTGAGGTTGCGGCCGCCTCGGACATCAGCCTCCAGCAAACCCAGGAACGCACCGATGGCAGGGTCTTCGTGGGTGGTTTCTACGCGGCTGACCACGATTTCACCCCCGCGTACGTCGAATGCAATCTTGCCACCAGTGTCAACGCCCAAAAGCTGGCGAACGGATTTGGGCAGTGTGATCTGCCCCTTTGAGGTCAACGTGGCGATTTCGTGGATGGCAGGCATGAGTGTTCTCCCGAATGTATTGACTGAATGGTAAGGAATGGTCCTTACGTGGTCAATCTTGGATTTCTGCGGATCACGCAGAAGCGGGTAGGAGGCTCAACAAGAGGTCACCCGTGTCTGGCTGGTGGTCAGCGCAATGATGCATGAGCGCCTTCGTGCTCAGTTACATGGCGCAGTGATCCCAGCACGAGAGGCTGAGGTAAATTTGGAGTAGGAGAAAGTGTTGGCGAATTTGCAGGCTAGCGCACCTTGCTTTTCTCCGTTACGGCGATAAATGCAAAGTTGTCATTGCGACGATGTGAGGGTCAGGATATTGCCCGGATGCTTGTCAGTTTGCGGGCCGCCTCTACAGGACAACAATGACGCTTGGGGGCATCCTTCTCAAACCATCCAATTCATGCCCCCAAATATGCCCCAAATGTAGCAATTCGCTGGAAGTAAATGGCTCTTCGAGGCTAGAAAAGCGCAGAAATGACCAGCTAACACGCAGGCGCGAAGCCCCTAAAGACTGTCGGGGTCGCCAAAAAACATTTGTATCCGCGACCTCAACCACCTCTCCGCCGGGTCGTTGTCCTGTGCGCCGCGCCAGGCCATGTGCAGCTCGAAGCTCTGCACCGGAATCGGCAGCTCCTCAGCCCGCAGACCACCGCCTGCGGTAAGCACGTCGGCGGTGTAATCCGGCACGGTGGCGACGATGTCGGTACCGGCCAGCAGGCTGCCCAGGCCGTTGAACTGCGGCACGGCCAATACCACCTGGCGCTTGCGGCCGATCTCGTCCAAGGCCTCGTCGATGAACCCGGAAAGGTCGCCCGCGTACGACACCAACGCGTGGGGGCGGGCGCAGAAGTCGTCCAGGGTGATGCTGCCGGGCACGCTGTCGGCGCGCAGCAACTTGGGCATGCTGCGCCGCAGCACCTTGCGCTTGGCGTTGGCCGGCAGTTCGCTGGTGTAGCTCACGCCCACGGAAATTTCGCCCGAGGCCAGCAGGGTCGGCATAAGCAGGTAATTGACCCGGCGCACCACCAGCACGATACCCGGCGCCTCGGCGCGAATGCGCTTGAGCAACTGCGGCAGCAAGGCGAACTCGGCATCGTCGGATAGGCCGATGCGGAACACCGAGGTGCTGGTGGCCGGGTCGAACTCGGCGGCACGGCTCACGGCAGTGGAGATCGAGTCCAGCGCCGGCGACAGCAGCGAGAAGATCTCGTGCGCCCGTGCCGACGGCTCCATGCTGCGACCAGTGCGTACGAATAACGGGTCGTCGAACAGGTTGCGCAGGCGCGACAACGCCGCACTGATCGCCGGCTGGCCGAGAAACAGCTTCTCGGCGGCGCGGGTCACGCTGCGCTCGTGCATGAGCGTTTCGAATACGATCAGCAGGTTCAGGTCTACGCGGCGCAGGTCGTTCCGGTTCATCGATGCGTTTCGCCTAAGAGTTGGGGCAGGGGTGAATATTAAGGCCAAAGACTGTTACGCTGCACGGGTTTACGGGGGCCAATGCATGGAATTGCGGGGAGCCCAATCAATGACAGGCATGTCGACTATTAATGGCCACTGATGGTCTAACGTGCAAAGCCCGGATAAAGTCCGGGGTAATACGAGGTTCACAAAGGCGAGGTATGCGATGTCCCGCATGATCCGGTTCCACAAGTTCGGCACTGCCGACGTGCTCCGTTGCGAGGAGCAGGCTGAGCCGTCACCCGCGGCAGGCGAGGTGCAGGTGCGTGTCGAGGCAATCGGCATCAGCTGGTATGACGTACTCTGGCGGCAAAACCTGGCATCCTCCAAGGTCAGCCTGCCAGCCGGCATCGGCCACGAGATGGCGGGTGTTGTGACGGCAGTCGGCACTGGCGTAGACGACATCACGGTGGGCGATCGGGTTGCCAGTTTCCCGGCGGCCAGCGCCAACGACCACCCGGTTTACGGCGATGTCATCGTGTTGCCGCGCACTGCAATTACCCGTTATCCCGATACCCTGACGGCGATCGAGGCCAGCGTGCACTACACGCCGATGCTGGTCGCCTATTTCGCCTACGTCGACCTGGCCCGCGCCAAGGCCGGGCAGACCGCACTGGTCACTGACGCCAGCCACTGTGCCGGCCCGGCCTTCGTGCAACTGGGCAAGGCCCTGGGGCTGAAGGTGTTCGCCGCCACCAAGGAGCCCGAGCAGCGTGAATACCTGCTGGGCCTGGGCGCCGACAAGGTGATCGTCACCGAAGAGCAGGACCTGCTGATGCAGGTGGGCAAGTACACCGATGGTCGTGGTGTCGACATGGTCCTCGATGGCATGGGCGGGCCGCAGATGTCGCTGCTTGGCGACGTGTTGGCGCCTCGTGGCAGCCTGGTGCTGTATGGCCTGCAAGGCGGCAACCAGACCCCGTTCCCGGCCTGTGCGGCGTTCCAGAAGAACATCCAGTTCTACGTGCACTGCATCGGCAATTTTACCGGCAAGCCGGAGCTTGGCATCTGCCAGGACCAGGTCGCCGTTCAGCGAGCCCTGCGTGATATCAATCAGTTCACCGCCGACAAGTTGCTGACTCCGCAGATCGTCAAGGTTTACCCGTTCGAGCAGGTGGTCGAGGCGCATCGACATATGGATGAGTGCCCTTGCGGTGGTCGGGTGGTCCTGGAAATGAGCCACGACTGACTTTTTGTAATGAAAATAAAAACCGGGCATTGCCCGGTTTTTTTTCGGATTGTTCCTACGAAACTAAGTTAATAGCCTGACAGGCATTTATGTTTTTTCTTTGTGTTCAGCGTGTTTTTCGCTGGCTATCCTTTTGCCAGAGGAAATCGGCTGAAAGCGTGTGGATTATACGTTTCGCCTGAATGGTTTTTTTACTGTGATCTGTATCTGTTTTTGATTTCGTAACCCCTGATAATGGCCCGGTGACAGTTTGCGCAAAGGAGCGTGGCATGAGCATGGGGCGGTCCAAGGATACAGGCGCGCTGGTCGTGCAAGGACGACAGCGGCATTCGTTTTTCTCTATGGCTTGGCGACAGTAGATGTCACTTCAAAGTTTCCCAAAACATTGTGGGAAATATCTTCAAGTTTAATTCGCTTCCGTGTACTGGGTTTAAACGCTGAGTTGTCACGGGCGCGTCGAAGGAACGGAGTGACGCAATGAGCAATATCCATGATCAAGCCATGCACTATATCTACCAGCAAGTTCTACAGCGTGTACTGGACCATATGTCCCAGGCACAGCGGGCATCGGTGCAGTTGCTGATCCAGCGTCTGCTGGTGGCCGCCGGGGGCCTGGAATACATCGGCGAGTTCCGCCTGCTGGTGCTGCATGCGAACGACCCACGCAGCGCCGGGCTGCTGGCGATGCTACGGGCAGCCCAGTTGAGTATCGCCCTGCGCAGCCCGCAAACGTTCCACCTGAGGGTCGTGGTGGGGTGCCAGCCGGCATTGCGCGAAGAGCTGCTCGATGACCACGAGCGCGCATTCAGCACCTTGTTCCTGCAGGATGACCCACGGGTGGAATTGCTGATGCTCAGTGGGGGGCAGGTGCAGCCCTTTTGCGCCCGGCGACAGCCCGCCGATGGCGGTTCACCCAGGGCCCGCCAGGGCATGCTGTTGTTAGGGCACCTGAGCGGTGGGCGTCCCGAGGCGTTGCTGGGTAGTCGACTGCACTTGGAACTGGCTGAGGCCTGCCAGCCGTTGCTGGCCTGGAAGGGCGGGGCCAGTGCCCTGGTTACCGCGATACCGGAGCGCCAGCGCCGCCGCTACCTGGCCTGGGTCAGGGCGGGTATGCGCCTGGCCGGTGAACGTGGGCTGCCGGGTGCCCACCCGTGTGCGGGTGCGCTCTGCGAGGCACTGGGGCGTCTGAGCCGGGTGCTGGCTTCACCGCTGGACAACGTGCCAGCGCTGGTCACGGCTACCGAGCGCCCGCCCGCGTTGCGGCTGATTGCCGTCGATGAGTTGTTGTACATCCAAGGCGAGCACGATCGGCTGGTGCAGATGCTGGGCATGCGCCACCTTGGCGCCGGGCTCGTTTCGCCACTGGGGGCGTTCTTCGATCCGCTGGCGCTGGCTCATTTGCGCGGGCTGCACCAGCAATTGCTGCAAGGTGCCGGTGAAAACCTGTGCGCCCAGGCGCTGCGCGAGCAAGCCAAGGCGCTGTTCTTGCAAAGCTATGGTATCGGCGATACACAATTGGCTTGTGCGTTGTTCACCCCATTCAACCACCGTGGCCGCGGGCTGGGCCTGTTTCTCAAGCGCTGCCATCCAAGCATGCGCGTGGCATTGCCCTACCTGCACCAGGCCTTGCAGGGCAAGCCTTGCCCAGACACCGTGCAGCAATGGCTGCTCGACACCAGCGGCTTGACCTTGGCGCAGCTACGCGCCCTGTATGCCGACCGTGTCGCGCCGCCGGCGATGCACTTGCTGGCCAGCCTGGCGCGCCGCGATGCGCACTTGCGCCTGCTGCCGCCCGTTGAGCTGTACAGCCAAACGAAGGCCTGGGCGGTCACCTGATGGGTCGGTCGGCACGCGGCGAATTTGCCTACCAGACAGTCTATCGCTACCTCGAAACCCTGATCGCCCAAGCCGAGCAGGGCGGTGACACGCGCTTGCCGTCACTACGCGACCTGGCCCGGCGGTTGCGGGTCTCGCTGGCGACGGTGCAGAGCGCCTACAGCTTGCTGGAACGCGAGGGGCGGGTCAGTACCCTGCCCAGGTCGGGCTACTTCGTGCGCTTGCCCAGCCAGGCAACTGCTGTGCTGGCTTCGGTATCGACGCTGGGGTTGGCGGGGCAGCCCTTCGGCCTGGCGCCGCTACCGTTCGGTCGCCTGGAGCGAGCGCTGCTGGCACAGGAGCGACGCCTGGCACGTCAGGCACCCACCCAGCCCGGGCAGGCGCGGATGGCTGGGCCGGTGCAACTGCGCAGTGTGTTGGCGGCCCGCTACACAGCGTCTTCAAGTGGTTACTGGCGCGCCGAAGACGTGCACCTGGCCACCGATGTGCATGCTTTGCTACAGACCCTGCTGGCCGGTCTGCAACTGCAAGACAGCACCGTCGTGGTCGCCACTCCCTGCTGCTGGCGATTGCTCAAAGCCCTGCACCAGACGGGCATGCGGGTGCTCGAAGTGACGCTGGACGAGCGCCGCGGCCTCGACCTGCCACAGCTTGAGCGCCTGTTCAGGCGCGAGTCGGTGCGCCTGCTGTTGCTGCCCTCGTGCCTGAGTACCCCCGGGGGGCACCTGCTGGCCGCCCATGACCAGCACGCTGTCGCCACGCTGCTGGCCCGCTACCCCACCTGGCTGCTGGAGAACGACCTGGACAGCGAGCATTGCTTCGCAAAACCGCCGGCCACGCGCCTGCGTGACCGGGTCGACCCTCGGCGGCTATTGGTGCTGGGTTCGCTGGAGGCAGTGGTGGGCATGGAGGCGCCCTATGCCTACGTGCTCGGCCGCCAGGGTCGGCTGCGCGAAGCGTTCGCACAGCGCAGCTTCGTCTTGCCGCCGTTGCGTCAGCAGGCGGTGGCGCATCTGTACAGCCGCGGCGATATCGACAGCCACTTGCACCATGTGCGCGGCGAGCTGGCGGCGCACATGGCGCAGTTGTGCCAGGAAGTGGAAGTACAACTGGGGGCACAGCTGACGTTCACCTGTCCGCAAGGTGGCAGGGCCTTGTGGTGCAGGCTGCACGATCCGATGGACGTCCCCCGGGCCTTGGCCGCGTTGTCGGGCACGGTGCTGTCGGTGGTACCCGGTGAGCAGTTCAGCCTGCAAGGACGCTACCAGCAGTGCCTGTCGCTGGCCTGGCATGGCGAGCAATTGCCTGAGCTGCGTGAGGCCGTGCGCCGATTGGCCCTGGCATTCGAGCCGGTACCGCAACGCTCGGGCTGCGAGATCGAGTGACCGCCGATCCGGCGGGGTTGCCTGTAGTGCTGGTCTGTATGTATAACCAGTGCTTTGCACTCTCTGAATGCCTGCCGTGATCGCTCACTCCGTCGACGACCCTTTCTACTACCTGCACAATTTCCGCCAGGTGCTGGCCTGGGTCGAGCAGCGTTATACCGACCTGCTCGAACCCGAGGAGCTTGCCTTCATCCAAGATTTCGCCACCTTGGCGCAACCTGCGCAGGCACTGCTGGTGCGCATGGTCATGCGCAAAGGCGAGTGGTTTCGCAGCGACAAGCTCGACTACGCCGAAATCGGCGATCTCGACGTGGCGCTGGCGCCACTGCTGGCCATGGGATGGGTGTGCGACCGCCCGGTCCTGGGGCTGGAGCAGTTGTTCGCGGTGCTGCGCAAGGATGAACTGGCGCAGTGCTTCACCGCCCAACTCTCTCGTCCAAGGGCCTCGAAGGCAGACCTGCTGACCCAGTTGCAGGCTCATTCCCTGGTGCCAAGGCCGCTGCTCGAGTGGTACGCCGCCGCGACCCTGAACATCCTGCATTGGCGCCTGCAACCGCTGTGCGACCGCTTGCGCCTGCTGTACTTCGGCAACCTGTATCAGGACTGGTCGGAATTCGTGCTCGCCGACCTTGGGGTGTTCCGCTACGAACAGGTGGCGTTCGGCGCTAGCTCGCGTGCCCTGCGCGAGCGCCACGAGGTCGATCTGGCGCTGGCCCTGCACCACTGCGCCGAGCGCCTGGAGCAAGGCGAGGCGCCGGGAATTTTGCTTCAGGCGTTGCACGGGCTGCACAGTGACAACCCTTGGCTGGCTCGGCGCCGCGCGCGCTTGCTGTTTGCCTTGGGCCAGCGCTGCGAGCGCCTGGGCGACTGGGACCTGGCCTTGGCGGTGTACGACGGTTGTGACCACCCGCAGGCGCGCATTCGCCAGGTGCGGGTGTTCGAGCGCAGTGAACAATGGCAGCAGGCGCAGGCGCTGGCCCTGCACATGGCCGAAGCGCCCGCCAACCCCCTGGAGACACAAGCCCTGGCACGCATGCTGCCACGGCTGGCGCGCAAGCTCGGTGGCCCACCGCAACCTCGTCGCCAGGGCGCACCGTTGCAGGTAATCGAACTGCAACTGCCGCGAGCGCTGGCGGCACTGGGCGTGGAGGAGGCGGTGCGCCGCCACCTGGCCGAGCAGGGCGGCCAGGTGCATTACGTAGAGAACACCTTGTTCAACAGCCTGTTCGGGCTGCTGTGCTGGGAGGCGATCTTCGCGCCGCTGCCGGGAGCGTTCTTCCACCCGTTCCAGGCCGGTCCGCAGGACCTGTACGACGATGACTTCCAGCAGCGCCGCGGGGCGCTGTTCGACGCCTGCCTGGGCAAGTTGGACGATGGCAGTCATGTGGCCGCCATGCGCCAGTGCTTCGCCGCCAAACAAGGGCTGCAATCGCCCTTCGTGTTCTGGCAGATGCTCGATGCCAGCCTGCTCGAACAGGCCCTGGCCTGCCTGCCCGCCGCGCACCTCAAGCAGTGTTTTCTGCGCCTGTTGCAGGATATTCGCAACAACCGCGCCGGTATGCCGGACCTGATCCAGTTCTGGCCCGACCAGGGGCGCTACCGCATGGTCGAGGTAAAGGGGCCTGGCGACCGCCTGCAGGACAACCAGCTGCGCTGGCTGGAGTTCTGCCACGAACAGGGTTTGCCCGTTGCGGTGTGCCGCGTGCGTTGGTGCGAGGCCGACGCATGATCGCCAGCGTTGCAGTGCGTGCCTTGTGCGAATTCAGCGCCAAGGTCGGCGATCTGGACCTGCGTTTCACGCCATCGCCCACGGCCCTGGAGGGCATCCAGGGCCACCAGCGGGTTGTGGCGCGGCGCGGTGCGGGCTACGAGTCGGAGATCGCCCTGGAAGGGGTGTTCCAAGGGCTGCGGGTACGTGGTCGCGCCGACGGCTACGACCCGGCCCGCAACCGCCTGGAAGAAATCAAGACCCACCGCGGCGACCTTGCACGCCAGCCGCACAACCACCGCCAGTTGCACTGGGCCCAGGCCAAGGTATACGCATGGCTGCTGTGCCAGGTGCGCGGCCTGGACACCATCGATGTGGCCCTGGTTTACCTGGACGTCGACAGCGACCGCCAGACCGTGTTCCTCGAGCCGCACAGCGCCGATGAGCTGCGCCAGTTCTTCGAGGCCCAGTGCATCTGCTTTGTCGAATGGGCCAAAGCCCAGGCGCAGCGTCTCGGCGAGCGCGACCAGGGCTTGCAGGCCCTGGGCTTTCCCTACGCGCAGTTTCGCCAGGGCCAGCGGCAGCTGGCCGAAACGCTCTACAAGGCGGTCAGCACGGGCCGCTGCCTGATGGCCCAGGCCAGCACCGGCATCGGCAAGACCCTCGGCACCTTGTTCCCGTTGCTCAAGGCCATGGTGCCGCAGCAGCTGGACAAGGTGTTCTTCCTCACCGCCAAAACCCCTGGCCGCGCCCTGGCCCTGGACGCAGTACGTCAGGTCACCGCCCAAGGCACCTTGCCGGCACTGCGTACCCTGGAACTCATCGCCCGGGACAAAGCCTGCGAACACCCAGGGCTCGCCTGCCATGGCGAGGCCTGCCCCCTGGCCAAGGGCTTCTACGACCGGCTGCCCGCCGCCCGCGAAGCAGCCGCCCGCGTGCCCATGCTCGACCGCGCGGCACTGCGCGAAGTCGCATTGGCGCACCAGGTCTGTCCCTACTACCTGGGCCAGGAAATGGCCCGTTGGGTGGATGTGGTGGTGGCCGACTACAACTACTACTTCGATGCCCACGCCTTGCTGTTCGGCCTCAGTCAGGTCAACCAATGGCGGGTCGCGGTGTTGGTGGATGAAGCGCACAACCTGGTCGAGCGCGGGCGCGCCATGTACAGCGCCAGCCTCGACCAGGGGCAGTTGCTGGCGCTGCGCCAGGCGAAACCCGAAGGCTTGGCGAGCGCGCTGGAGCGCCTCAATCGCCAGTGGAATGCCCTGTACAAGGGGCAGCGGGCGCCGTACCAGGCCGTCGAGCAGGTGCCCACGGCCTTCCTGGGGGCGTTGCAGCAGTGCCTGGGCTTGATCCAGGAACGTATGGAACAGTCCCCCGCGGGCCTCGACCCCGCGCTGTTGCAGTTCTATTTCCAGGCCTTGCAATTCAGCCGGGTAGCCGAAGGTTTCGATGAGCACTACCTGTTCGATGTGAGCCTGCGCGACGGTCCGCGCAGCCGAAAGCTCGCCACCCTGGCGCTGCGCAACGTGGTGCCGGCGCGCCTGCTGGCTCCGCGTATGAGCGCGGCGCGCAGCGTCACGTTGTTCTCGGCCACCCTCGGTCCCCGGCAGTTCTATGCCGACCTGCTGGGCATGCCCGGCGACACGGCCTGGCTGGACGTCTCGGCGCCGTTTCGTGCCGAGCAACTGCAAGTACGCATCGCCAGCCAGGTCAGCACCCGCTACCAACAGCGCCAGGCATCGCTGGCGCCGATCGTCGAGCTGATCGCCGAGCAGTACCAGCGCCAGCCCGGCAACTACCTGGCGTTCTTCAGCAGTTTCGAATACCTGGCCCAGGTGGCCGGGCTGTTCGCCCAGCGTTACCCCGGCATTGCCCAGTGGGCACAGGCGCCGGGCATGGACGAAACGGCGCGCGAGGCCTTTCTGGGGCGTTTCGTGGCCGAGGGGCAGGGCATTGGCTTCGCCGTGCTGGGCGGGGCCTTCGGCGAGGGCGTGGACCTGCCGGGCAGTCGCCTGATCGGCGCCTTCGTCGCTACCCTCGGGCTGCCCCAGGTAAACCCGGTCAACGAGCAGTTCAAGCAGCGCCTGGGGCGCCAGTTCGGGGCAGGGTTCGACTACGCCTACCTGTACCCCGGCGTGCGCAAGGTGATCCAGGCGGCAGGGCGAGTCATCCGCGGCGACCAGGACCGCGGCGTGTTGCTGCTGATCGACGAACGCTTCGCCGATGCCCGTGTGCAGCAGATGTTTCCCAGCTGGTGGGGCGTGCCCTCGGTGCACACCTCGGTGCCCCCATCGCACGGCGTCGAAACTCCCAGTACACTGCGCGTTCCAACACCAACATCCCGTTGAACTCGAGGTTCTGCATGACGTTCAGTCCTTTGGCAGGCAAGCCGGCTCCGGCCAGCGTGCTGGTCGATATCCCCCGCCTGTTGACCGCCTACTACACCGGCCGTCCCGACGCCCAGGTGGCGTCCCAGCGCGTGGCCTTCGGCACTTCCGGGCACCGCGGCACCTCGTTCGAGCTGAGCTTCAACGAGTACCACGTACTGGCGATCACCCAGGCCATCTGCCTGTATCGCCAGGAGAAAGGCATCACCGGCCCACTGTTCATCGGTGCCGACACCCATGCCCTGTCAGCCCCGGCGGCAGCCAGCGCGCTGGAAGTGCTGGCGGCCAACGGCGTGCAGGTGATGCTGTCCAAGGATGACGAGTACACCCCGACGCCTGCCGTGTCCCACGCCATTCTTTGCTACAACCGTGGTCGCCAGCAGGGCCTGGCAGACGGCATCGTCATCACCCCGTCGCACAACCCGCCGCAAAGTGGCGGTTTCAAGTACAACCCGCCCAATGGCGGCCCGGCCGACAGCGATGTAACCAAGTGGATCGAGGCCAAGGCCAATGAACTGCTGGTAGCCGACCTGGCCGGGGTCAAGCGCATGGCGCATGCCCAGGCACTGCAGGCGCCGACCACCCAGCGCCATGACTATGTGACCCACTACGTAGCGGACCTTGAAAACGTCATCGACTTCGAGGTGATCCGCAAGGCCAACCTGCGCCTGGGCGTCGACCCGCTGGGTGGGGCAGGGGTGCGCTATTGGTCGGCGATCGCCGAGCGCTACCAGCTGAACCTGGAAGTGGTGAACACCGAGGTCGACCCGACCTTCCGCTTCATGACCGTCGACTGGGATGGGCAGATCCGCATGGACCCGTCGTCGCCACACGCCATGCAGGGTCTTATCGGCCTGCGCGAGCGCTTCGACGTGGCCTTCGCCTGTGATCCGGACCACGACCGCCATGGCATCGTCACCGCTGACGGCCTGTTGCAGCCGAACAACTACCTGGCCGTGGCCATCGACTATCTGTTCCGCCACCGCCCGCAATGGCGCAGCGACGCGGCGGTAGGCAAGACCGTGGTCAGCAGCGGGTTGATCGATCGCGTCACCGAGCGCTTGGGCCGCGAGTTGTACGAGGTGCCGGTGGGCTTCAAGTTCTTTGCCCAGGGCCTGTTCGAGGGCTCGCTGGGCTTCGGCGGCGAGGAAAGCGCCGGCGCCTCGTTCCTGCGTCTGGATGGCAGCGTGTGGGCCACCGACAAGGACGGCCTGATCCCGGCGCTGCTGGCCGCCGAGATGACCGCACGCACCGGTCGCAACCCCAGCCAGGCCTACGCCGACCTCACCCAGGCGCTGGGCAAGCCGTTCGCCACCCGTGTCGAGGCCAAGGCCGATGCGCGGCAGAAGGCCCTGCTGGGCAAGTTGTCGCCGGAGCAGGTCAAGTCCACCGAGCTGGCCGGCGAGCCGATCGTGCAGGTGCTCAGCCATGCTCCAGGCAACGGGCAGGCCATCGGCGGTCTGAAGGTGATGACCGCCAATGGCTGGTTCGCCGCACGGCCGTCCGGTACTGAAGACATCTACAAGATCTACGCCGAGAGCTTCGTCGACGAAGCGCACCTGCAGCGTCTGGTGCAAGAGGCGCAGGTATTGGTGGATGCGGCGATCGCCTGATCGAATAGCCTGGTAAACCCCTTGCGGGCAAGCCCGCTCCTGCAGGTACAGCGCAGAACCTGCAGGAGCGGGCTTGCCCGCGAAGAGGCCGGAACAGGCTAGCGCAATACCCGCTCCATCCCTCCGACTACCAACCCTTCCATCAACCCCACCCCCTGCACCTCACTCAGCCCACGCCCTTGCAACACCCCCGGCAACTGGTTGAGCAAATTGGCCAGCACATGCCCGGTCGCCTCCAGCACCTGCGGGCTCGCATGCGCGCGTGGCGCCACCAGCCGCAGCAAGCCACTTTCATAGCGCTGGCGCAACGCATTCAGGCGTATCTGTTGCTCTTCGCTCAGGCAGCAGAAATCCCGCTCGGCCAGGCGAAACTGCAACGGCCTTTCGGTGTGCAGTTGCCAATGGACGGCAATCAGGCAGGATAGCGCCGACTTGCCCCGGGGCAACGCACGGCGGCCGTGCTCCAGGGTGGCCAACAGCTCGTCGTAGAGCTCTTCGATCAGGTCGAACAACAGGTCCTGCTTGCTTGGGAAATGGTGGTACAGCGACCCCGCCGTCAGCCCTACATGGGCGGCCAGCTCGCGCATGCTGACCTGGCCGAAGCCTTTCTCGGCGAACAGCGCCATGGCCTTGTCGCGGCGTTCCTCGAAGTTGGCACAGCGCAGTTCAGCGGTGACCGGCATGGCGCACGCTCCTCAGTAGCTGAAGAAGCCGCGGCCGCTCTTGCGTCCCAGGTAGCCGGCGGCAACCATCTCCTTGAGCAACGGGGCAGGGCGGTACTTACTGTCGTTGAAGCCCTCGTGGAAGGCCTCCATGATCGCCAGCAGGGTGTCCAGGCCGATCAGGTCGGCCAGGGCCAATGGGCCGATTGGCTGGTTACAGCCAAGGCGCATGCCGGTGTCGATGTCTTCTGCGCTGGCCAGGCCTTCCTGGCGCACGAAGATCGCCTCGTTGATCATCGGCACCAGGATACGGTTGACCACGAAGCCTGGGCGATTGCCTGCGCTGATCGGGGTCTTGCCCAGCTTCTCGGTCACCAGCAGGGCCTGGGCGTAGGTGTCGTCGCTGGTTTGCAGGCCGCGGATGATCTCGACCAGGGCCATCATCGGCACCGGGTTGAAGAAATGCACGCCAATGAAGCGCTCGGGGTTCTCGATGCTGGCGCCCAGTTGGGTCACCGACAACGACGAGGTGTTGGTCGCGATCAGGCAGTCCAGCGCGACATGCGCCGCCACCTGTTGCAGGATGCGTTGCTTGAGGGAGAGGTTCTCGGTGGCCGCCTCGATCACCAGCTGAGTGTGCTCGAGCTGGGTGTAGTCGGTGCTGGTGCGGATGCGCGCCTTGGCCGCTTCGGCCTGGTCGGCCTGAAGGGTGCCTTTGTTGACCTGGCGCTCGAGGTTCTTGCCCAGGGTCGCCACGCCACGCTCCAGCGCAGCCTCGGAAACATCGATGACCAGGACCTGGTAGCCGGCCACCGCACACACCTGGGCGATGCCGTTGCCCATGGTGCCGGCGCCAATCACGGCGATTTGCTGGATGCTCATGTCGTCACTCCTCTCAGACGCGCTCGAAGACCACGGCGATGCCTTGGCCGCCGCCGATGCACATGGTTGCCAGGGCGTAGCGGCCCTGTACGCGTTGCAGCTCATGCAAGGCCTTGGTGGCGATGATCGCGCCAGTGGCGCCTACCGGGTGGCCCAGGGAAATGCCCGAGCCGTTGGGGTTGACCTTCTCCGGGTCGAAGCCGAGCGTCTGGGCCACGGCGCAGGCCTGGGCGGCGAAGGCTTCGTTGGACTCGATCACATCCAGGTCGTGCACCGAGAGGCCGGCCTTCTCCAGCACTTTGCGGGTGGCCGGAATCGGCCCCAGCCCCATCAGCTCCGGCTCCACCCCGGCGTGGGCGTAGGCCACCAGCCGCGCCAGGGGCTTCAGGCCCAGGCGGCGTACCGCATCAGCGGTGGCCAGCACCAGGCCGGCGGCACCGTCGTTGATGCCGCTGGCGTTGCCGGCGGTGACGCTGCCATCTTTCTTGAACACAGCCTTCATGCCGGCCAACTGCTCGGCACTGACGTCGCCGCGCACGTGCTCGTCCACGGTGAACTGCACGCTGCCTTTGCGAGTCTTGAGTTCGATCGGCACGATCTGGCCATCGAAGCGCCCTTCGGCGAGGGCGCGCGCCGCACGGCGCTGGCTGGTCAGGGCAAGCTCATCCTGCATTTCGCGGGTGATGCCATGCTTGCTCGCGACATTCTCGGCGGTGATGCCCATGTGGAAGTGTTCGAAGGGGTCCTGGAGAATGCCGACCATGTAGTCGATGCCCTGCAGGTCGCCCATGCGCGCGCCCCAGCGGGCTTGCGGCAGCAGGTAGGGGCTGCGGCTCATGGATTCGGCGCCGGCGGCCAGGGCTACGTCGGTGTCGCCCAACAGCAGGCTCTGGGCCGCCGACACGATGGCCTGCAGGCCCGAGCCGCACAGACGGTTGACGTTGAACGCCGGGGTTTCCTTGGGGATCCCGGCGTTCATCGCGGCCACCCGGCCGAGGTAGGCATCGCGCGGTTCGGTGGGAATCACATTGCCCATCACCACATGGCCGACCTGCTCGGCCGCGATACCGGCGCGCTCGATGGCCGCGCGGCTGACGGTGGTGGCGAGGTCGGCCAGCGGCAGGTCCTTGAGTGACCCGCCGAAACTGCCGATGGCGGAACGGACGGCACTGACGACGTAGATTTCTGCACGGCTCATGAAAGGCTCCCTTGGCAAGCATGGCGGGTACGGCGTGGCTCTGCGAGAATGGCCGCCGGCCCGGATGGGTCCCGAGTCTAGGCAAAGGCCTGGGGTGGGCCTATGCCGAAACTGTTCAGTCAACCTGGCATTTTTTGCCACTCAGCATAGACAGCGAAAAACCGCCATGCGCGATAGCGATTCGGTCGCCGTTTACTTTCTCAACGCGATGCTGCACGCCCTGCGCGACCAACCGGCCGAGCGCGATGCGCAGTTGCAGGCGGTGGGCATCGACCCGGCACTGCTGGCCCAGCCACAGGCCCGGGTGCCGGCCAAGGCGTTCGCCGCACTGTGGCTGGCGCTGATCCAGCGCCTGGACGACGAATTCTTCGGCCTGGACAGCCACGGCATGCCGCTCGGCAGCTTTGCCCTGATCTGCCGCGGGCTGATCCAGGAGCCTAACCTTGAGAAGGCGCTGCGCCAGTGCCTGGGCAACTTCAGCCTGTTCCTGCGCGATTTGCGTGGCAGTTTCACCGTGCGTGGCGCTCGCGTGGTGCTCAGCGTGCAATCGACCTTGGGCGACCCGCTGGCCCGGGTGTACGCCGAGGAAACCTACCTGGTGCTGGTGGTGGGTTTGCTGTGCTGGTTGGCCGGACGGCGTATCGCCATCGACCGTACGGAGTTCGCCCTGGCGCGCCCAGCCCAGGAGGACGATGCGTTGCTGTGGGGGCCGGACCTGCGCCTGGGCAGTGGGCGTACCGAGGTGGAGTTCGACAGCGCCTTGTTGCGCCTGCCGGTGGTGCAGGACCTGGCGGCGTTGAAAACCTTCCTGCGCAGCGCGCCGCAAGGCTTGGTGATCCGTTTTCGCAACCAGGGTGGCCTGGTGGCCGAGGTGTACCGCCACCTGCGTGCGCGGCATTACGGGCAGTGGCCGACGCTGGCGGCGATGGCCGAGCGCAAGGGCCTGAGCGCCAGTACCTTTCGCCGCCAGCTGGAGCGCGAAGGGCGCTCGTATCAGCAGCTCAAGGACGAAGTGCGCCGGGCCATGGCCTTCGAGCGCTTGCGCGAAGGCCGCCTGAGCATTGCCGAGATCGCCGAGTACACCGGGTTCCAGGAACCCAGCGCGTTTCACCGGGCGTTCAAGAAATGGACCGGCTGTAGCCCTGGGCGCTACCGCCAACGGCTCAAGCCGAATTAGGCCGGCACCATTGCGAAGCCCACGCCAAAGCGGTTCCAGGCATTGATGGTGGCGATCGCCAAGGTCAGGTTGGCTACTTCTGCTGGGGTAAAGTGCTCCAGCAGCGCCTCGTACTCCGACTGCGGGGCACCGCGCTCGGGCAAGCGGGTCAGGCTTTCCAGCCAGGCCATGGCAGCACGTTCGCGGGGGGTGAAGTACTGGGTCTCCTGCCACACGCTCAGGGTCTGCAGGCGTGCCTCGGTTTCGCCGGCCTTGCGGGCGTCGTTGGCGTGCATGTTCACGCAATAGGCGCAGCCGTTGATTTGCGAGGCGCGCAGGCGTACCAGCTCCAGCAGCGAGTGCTCCAGGCCGCACTTGGCCAGGGCTTGCTCCAGGCCGATCATGGCCTTGTAGGCGTCAGGGGCGTGCTTGGCCCATTCGATACGTTCGTGCATGGTCGTCTCCAAAATACTGCGGTTGGCAATGGCGCTACCTTAACGCCGCCTCTGCGCCGGCCCGATAGCCAATGCCCGGCTTTGCGAGGAGGCCAATGGCGGCTTCAGCCCTGGTTGAGCGACCCCTGGCGGCAATCAGCTGAGGCTTTGCAGGGTATAGCGCACGCGGTCCAGCGCCGGGTCGATGTCCAGCAGTTCGATGGCGCCGAAGCCCAGCAGCAGGCCTGGACGTACCGGTGCCTCGCTGAAGAACGGTGCCAGCGAGTAGATGCCTACCTCGACGTGGCGGGCCATGCTGGTAAGCAGTTCCACATCCACCTGCGGCGCGGCCAGCGCGCTCAGGTGAAAGCCTGCGTTGGTCGGTACCGCCGTCAGCCAGGGCGCCAGGTCGCCGTCCAGGCGGCTGAGAATTCTTTCCCGGCGCGCTGCGTAGATTTCATGGCAGCGGCGGATATGGCGGTTCAGGTGGCCATCGCTGATGAACCGCGCCAACGCCCACTGTTGCAGACTCGGGCTGTGCCAGTCGCTGAGGCTGCGGGCGACATTGACTGCCCGCAGCATGCTCGGTGGCAACACGGCATAGCCCATGCGCAGCTCTGGCAGCAAGGTCTTGGAGAACGTTCCTACGTAGGCCACCACGCCATGCTGGTCGAGGCGCTGCAAGGCGTCCGCCGCAGGGCCTTGGTAGCGGTATTCGCAGTCATAGTCGTCCTCGATCACCAGCGCGCCCAGCTCGGCTGCCCGCGCCAGCAGGGCGTGGCGGCGCCGCTCGCTCATCGGCATGCCCAGCGGGAACTGGTGCGAGGGGGTCACGTAGATCAGCCGCGTGCCCTCGGCGATCTGCTCCACGCACAGGCCTTCGTCATCCACCGGCACCGCTTGCAGACGTGCGCCCATGGCCAGGAACAGCTGGCGGGCAGGAGGGTAGCCGGGGTCTTCCATCGCCACCTGGCTGCCGGGTTCGATCAGCACCCGGGCAATCAGGTCCAGTGCCTGTTGCGCGCCGTTGCACACCAGCACGTCCGCAGCACTGCAATGCACGCCGCGGGCAAAGGCGATGTGGTGGGCGATGGCTTCGCGCAGCTCGGGCAGCCCTTGTGTCGGGAAGCGTCGCTCAGGGTGGCGCTGGCTGCGCCGCAGCGCGTAATGCATGCAGGCGCGCCATTGGTCAAAGGGGAACAGGGTCTTGGCCGAGATGCCGCCGGCGAAGTCATAGCGCGACGGTGCTTCCTGGGTCGAAGGATCGAAGACCGTTGCGCGCTGGCGCCAGCGTTCCAGCGCGGCTTCGCCGGCCAGCACGATGGGCTTGGTCTGGTTGCCTTGCAGTGGGCGGCGGGGGGTGATGAAGGTGCCGCGACCGACCACGCCACTGAGCAGGTTGTCATAGGTCAGGCGCGAATAGGCCTCGGCCACGGTCTTGCGGGAAACGCCCAACTGCTCGGCCAGCAGGCGGGTTGGCGGCAGCTGGGTGCCTGCGGCGAGGTGGCCGCTTTCGATGGCCGCGCGCAGTTGCTGGTAGAGCTGGTCCGCCAGGCCTTTGCGGCCTTCGAGGCGAATGTGAAGTTCCATGGGGCGTTCCGGGCAGAAGAATGGCGCCTAGCTTCCCGGTTCGGCCAAGCGCCTGCAAGTACGCTGGCTGTCGCGCGGCCAGGTAGGCACAATCGCTGCCACGCAACCCTGTGGTAACGAGGACTACCGATGAACAGCCACTTCCAGCCCGTCGACCTGAAAAAAGCCTATCGACTGCTCAACCACGGCCCTACCGTGCTGGTCTCTGCCAGCCATGCCGGGGTAGACAACGTGATGGCCGCCGCCTGGGCCTGCGCCCTGGACTTCGATCCGCCCAAGGTCACCGTGGTGATCGACAAGGCCGTCCATACTCGCGCGCTGGTAGAGAACAGCGGTTGGTTCGCACTCCAGGTGCCGACCGCCGCCCAGGCTGTGCTGACTCACCAGGTGGGCCATCGCAGCCTGGCCGATGAGCCGGGCAAATTGCAGGCGATCGGCGTGCAGCTGGCCCGCGTCGAGGGCTACCCGGTGCCTCTGGTGGAGGGCTGTTCGGCCTGGATGATGTGCCGTGTGATCGAAGAGCCGCACAACCAGCAGGCCTACGACCTGTTCATCGGCGAGGTGGTAGCGGCCTGGGCTGACGATCGGGTATTCCGTGACGGGCACTGGCAGTTCGAGACGGCACCCCCTGAACTGCGCAGCCTGCACTACGTGGCTGGCGGGCACTTCTATGCGATTGGCAACGCGGTAGTGGTCGACGATCACTGAGGCGAGCCAAACAACCCTGTCCAGTAGATGCCCGCGTCGCTTTTCGGGTCGACCGCATAGGCCGCGCCCAGTTCGCGGAAGTCGGGGTTCATCAGGGTGGCGCAATGACCGGGGCTGGCCAGCCAGCCATCGACCACCTTGCGGGGTGTGTCGCGCCCGGCGGCGATGTTCTCGCCGATCTGCTGGTACAGGTAGCCGGCCAACTCGGCGCGGTCGCCTGGCGTGCGGCCGTCGTGGTCGATATGGTCGAAATAGTTCTGGTTGGCCATGGCCCGCGTATGGTTGGCGGCGACCCCTGCCAGGGTCGTGTTCCAGCTCAGCGCAGGGGCTGCGGGGAAGGGTTGACCACCGCATTGACGCGGCACATTGCGCGCGGCATTGACCTCTTGCAGCAGTTTCTGGCCCTCGGTTTGCCAGTCGCCCATGCCGCCCCTCAGCAGTGGGCGCGCCAGCACGATACGCCAGTCGCGGCCCTCCTGGCTGACGCCGATATCGACGAACTGCGGGTCGAGTACCACCTGGCAGAAGCTTTCCTCGATGGCACGCATCGCCGCCGCCGCGTCGCGCGGGCCGGACAGGCTGATGGCTTGCACGTTGACCATGGGGTAGGCCGCGCGGGTCATGGCCTGTTGCAGATCGCGGGTGCCTTCCGGCGACAACGCCAGGCGCGTGTCGCTGTTGAGCGGCGCCAGTTCCAGCGAGGCCTCGCCAGCACAGCGTTGGGTCTGGCTGCGGTAGGCGTTGATCGACTCGATCAGTTGCGCCTCGGCGCCGCTGGCGGCCTGGGCACTGGTAGACAGCACCAGGCCCAGTGCCAAGGCGGCCAGGCAGGCAACGGATGACAGGTCGCGCATCGAGAATCTCCCTATGACTGGCAGCGGCCGCATGGTCTGCGCTGCCCATCCTACACAAGCATCGGGCTTTTGGCCTTGTCTCATGCGTTACGGCGGGCTTCGTCTCGCCCGCCATAAAAAAGCCAGTAGACCGGGGATTGATGCAAAAGTGCACTGCCTGCACATAATTCGCGACGGCTTTGCTGCAACCCTTTTCGTCCGACCCCGCGGGCGCCGCGCTGTTCCATTGCCTGTCAGCGCCCAGGCAAGCCAAGGGTACGGTTGCCGAGTTCTTCGGGGGGGCGTTCAGCGCGCCAGCGCCTGGTTCGGTCTGTAGAACAGGAAGTGGCGGGTCTCGGCGGTCCGGCGGTAGGCCTTGGCCCAGTCCGGGCGCACGTTGCGGTCGTGGAAATACAGCGCGCCGCCGGTGCTGTCCTTGAGCTGCTGGTTGAGGGCCTTGCGGGCTATTTCCTTGGCGACGCCATAGCGGCCTTCTTCTTCTACCTGGTCCGGGCGCCCGTCGCACCACCAGGAGAACTGGCAGCTCTTGCTTTCGACGCCTTGCTTGACCACGCCGCAGATGGTGTCGGGAAAGCCATCGTGGCCAAGGCGGTTGAGTACCACGCTGGCCACCGCGCTCATGTCCTCGGCGTCGGTGCCCTTGGCTTCCCAGTAGATCGTACGGGCCAGGCAGGTAATGCTGTCATCCATCGGTGCCTGCCCCTTGGGGTCTACTGCCTGTACTTCGCTGGGAGTGAGGGTTTCGCTTTTTTTCGGCGGTGGCGCTTCTTCCACGACCTTTTCCTCGAGCGCCTGGGCCTTGTCTTCGGCGACCGCGGCCTTGGCGCTTTCGGCTGCGTGCGAAGGGGCGTGGACAGTGCCTGCGAGCAGGGCCAGGGTGAGGCTGGTTACCATCCACGAATAGCGCATGGCGGAGCTTCCGGAGGGGGACTGATTCCCATTCTAGCCGCAGCTTGTCAACTCAGCGCGAGGGCCAGCACCAGTGGCAGGGTGACGGCGGCGGCAACGGTCTGCAAGGCGATGATGGTGGCCATCAACGGTGCATTGCCGCCCATTTGCCGGGCCATGACGTAGGACGAGGAAGCCGTCGGCAATGCCTGGAACAGGACAGCTATCACCGCGGCCTGGCCGCTCAGGCCCAGCAGCCGGCACAGGCCCCAGGTAGTCACTGGCATGACCAGGAACTTGAACAGCGACGCCGCCATCAAGGGCCGCACCTGCTGGCCCAGCCGTGCCCCGCCCAGCGCAGCGCCCACGCACAGCAAGCCAAGGGGCAGGGCGGCCTGGCCGAGGGCCTTGACGGTCGGTTCCAGGCCCGCCGGCAAACCGATGCCGCTGACCCGCAGCAGCAGGCCGAGCGCGCAACCGACGATCAGCGGGTTGGCGAAGATCGCCCGGGCAATCGCCAGGGGCGAGCTGTGGCGTGCGCTGAAGCGGGCGAACACCAACACGCAGAGCAGGTTGACCAAGGGCACGATGGAGGCATTGGCCACCGCCGCCAGGGCGATGCCGGCACTGCCATAGATGCCCGAGGCCAAGGTGGCGCCGATGTAGTTGTTGAAGCGCACGCCGCCCTGGAACACCGACGTGAAGTCGGCGCCCTCATGGTTGGCCACGCCCTGGTAGAGCACCAGCAGCAGCGCGCCGGCCAGGGTCGAGAGCATCAGCACCGCGACCATGCCCAGCACCGGCACGCCGTCGAGGTTGGCGGTGGCCAGGCCGTGCAGGAACAGCGAGGGCAGCAGCACGTAGTAGCTCAGGCGCTCGGCGCCGGGCCAGAAGGTGTCCGGCAGGAAGCTGCGAACCCGTAAGACGGTGCCCAGGGCGATCAGCAGGATGATGGGCAGCAGGGTGGTCAGCAGCAGGTGGAGCATGGCGGGCGATCCGTGGTCGGGTACGGGCACAGGTTAACGGGGCGAGCGAGCAGAAAAAATCGTTGTTTTCTGTAGTAACCGTTGAGGAAAAATGCACTGTTGTCAGGGCGAAGTGGCCTCGTAGAACACCGCCAGCCAGACCGTGGCGGTTCCTGTCTCGGTCCATTCCACGCGGTGGCGGCAATGCGCTGGAATGTCCAGGCAGTCGCCGGGGGCCAGTACCCGGGTTTGCGCTTCATGTTCAAGACGCAGCCCGGCGCCTCCACTGAGCAGCACGATCCATTCGCCTTCGGCCTGGTCGTACCAGAAGCCCGGCGGGCTGCACTGGCCGCTGGAGACGATGCGCTCGATGCGCAGGCCAGGCCGCTGCAGCAGGTCGTCTACCTGCTCGGCGGCGTCGGGGGCGAGGGGGGCAAGCTGGCTGAACAGGTTGGCGAGCGGCATGGGGCGTGTGTCCTAGGCGAGGGGCAGCGCACAGTGTAGGCACTTAGCGCCCCAATGGCAGCGCCACCCCAATCAATGCGAACAACCCGCCGCAGCAGCGGTTGAAGCCCCGCCCACCCTTGGCCAACCAAGGACGAATGCGAAACGCCAGGCGCGCCAGCAGGTATTCGACGATGAACTCGACGCTGGCGAAGGTCGCTGCCATGACCACGAACTGCAATGCCAGGGGGCGCTGCGGGTCGATGAACTGGGGCAGAAAGGCGCCATAGAACAACAGCACCTTGGGGTTGGCCAGGGCCGAAAAAAAGCCCTGGCGCAGGAGCCCGGCATTGCTCAGCAAGGCCTTGCCCCGGGCCTGCTCCAGGTGCAGCGGCGGGCTGCGCCACAGCTGAACACCCAGCCACAGCAGGTAGGCCCCACCCACCCACTTGAGTACCACCAGCACCGAGGCCGAGGTTTGCAGCAGCGCACTCAGGCCGAACATCGCCAGGGCGATCAGGGCGCTGAAGCCGAACACTCCGCCGACGATGGTGAACAAGGTGCGCCGTGCGCCATACAGCGCGCCGTGGGTCAAGGCGAGCAGGCTGTTGGGGCCAGGGGTGAGCGAGAGGCCGATACTGGCCAGCAGGTAGAGAAGCCAGGTGTCGAGTGCCATGGCGATGCCCTCCAGAAATGGACGCCGCACAGTCTAAGCGGCTGCGCGGGCAATCGAGGGTATGATCCGGACATTCGATGGTCATTAATGGACATTACTGCTCATGGCACCTGACATGCGCTTGCTGATCGTACCCTTGCCCGAGTTTGCCCTGCTGCCGTTCGGGGCGTTTCTCGACAAGTTGCGCTTCAGTGCCGACGACGAAGACTACAGCCGCCAGCGCTACGTCAGCTGGACCTTGGCCGGGCTGGCCGCGGACCCGGTGCCGTCAAGCAGCGGCGCGGTGGTGCAGGTGCAAAGCGCCATACAGGCCCTGACGCTTGGGCAGTACGACTACCTGGTGCTGTTCGGCGGACGCAGCGCACGTGCCACGGCCAGCCTGGCGGCAAGCTACAAACCGCTGTTGCGTCGCGCGGCACGGGCCGGGGTGAAACTGGTAGGCGTCGACAATGCGGTATTCCTGTTGGCCGCCTGTGGCTTGCTGGACGGCCACAAGGTGGTGGTGCACTGGCGCCATGAAGCCGAGTTCCGCGCGGCCTTCCCAACGTTGCACGTGCAGCCCGAGCAACTCTATTGCTTCGACGGTACGCGCATTTCCTGCGCTGGAGGCACGGCCGCCATCGACCTGGCGGTGGAGCTGCTGTCACGGGCCAGTGGCCGGGCGCGGGCGCTCAAAGGCCTGGCCGACATGCTGGTGGATGAGACCCGTGATAGCCGTCACGCCCTTCGTTCCCTGGAAACCGGCGCCGGACGGGGGCGTCAGGTGCAGCGCGCCACGGCGTTGATGCGTCATCACCTTGCATCGGGCCTGTCGGTGGAGCAACTGGCGGCGCAGTTGGGCATCAGCCGACGCCAGCTCGACCGCCAGTTTCTCGGCGAACATGGCATGAGCGCCAAGGCCTGGTGGCTGGAGATGCGCCTGCAACAGGTGCGCTGGCGCCTGCTCAACTCCGGCCACAGCCTGGCGCAGATTGCCGAGGAGTCGGGGCTGGGCGATGCCAGCTACCTGGGCAAACAGGTACGCCGACGTTTCGGCTGCACGGCGCTGGCGCTGCGCGATGGCCGCGAGCCTCGCGCGGATTGAAACACTGTCGCTCAGGTGACGGCGCCACCTGCCTGAGGCATGCTTGCGGGCTTTGGCGTCAGGCAAGGGGCGGGAAATGAAGAAGCTGGTGCGCATGGACGATTTGCAGGTGTTCGTCAGCACGGTCGAGGCCGGTGGGCTGTCGGCTGCCGCGCGGCAGTTGGACATTTCCCCGGCGCTGGCCAGCGCAGCGTTGCAGCGCCTGGAACGGGCCCTGGGCATTCGCCTGCTGGTGCGCTCCACCCGCCGCCTGCGGCTGTCGGACGATGGCGAGCGCTACCTGCCCCATGCGCGCCAGGCCCTGGCGGCGCTGGGCGACGGCGAGCTGGCGCTGGAGCAGGCGCGCGAGGTGCTGGCCGGGCCGCTGCGCCTGTCGTTGCCATCGGACCTGGGGCGCAATGTGCTGCTGCCCTGGCTGGATGAGTTCCAGGCCGCCTACCCGCAATTGCAGTTGCAACTGCGCATCAGCGACCAGGTCGCCGACATGGTCGGTGAGCATCTCGATGCCAGTATCCGCTACGGCCAACTGGCCGACTCCAGCCTGGTATCGCTGCCCCTGGCCCCCGCCAACCGTCGCGCTGCCTGCGCGTCACCTGCCTACATTGCCCGGCATGGCGCACCGCAAACCCCGGCGCAACTGGCCGGGCACAACTGCCTGCGCTACGTGATGGGTGAGCAGACCCACGATCGTTGGAGCTTCCACGGCGACGAAGGCGTGACCACGGTGCAGGTGACGGGCGACCGAAGCAGCGACGATGCCGACGTGGTCCGGCGCTGGGCGGTGGCGGGGGTCGGGGTGGTGTACAAGTCGCGGCTCGATGTGCTGGAGGATATCCGCGCCGGGCGCCTGGTGGAGGTGCTGCCCGGCCAGGCCGGGCAGCCGGCGCCGTTGCAGATGGTGTGCGCGCACCGGCATTCGCTGACGCCTGCGCTACGCCTGCTGCACAGCTTTCTGCTGGAGCGCTTCGACCGTTACCTGAGGTAGCGCGGGGCCGCCTGCTGGCAGCCCGTGACTTCTGCATGACGATGGCAAGCAGGGTGCACCGCGAGGTGTGCACGGGACGATAGCGGCGCCATCTCAGACAACGTCGCGGCGCGGGATTGCCGCGCGTGCGTACGGGGGCCTGGGCTCACGTGTCTCTTGCCATCAAGCCTCCAGCACCTTGAACCCATGGGTGCCGTCACGCCCCAACTGCGCGATCAGCCCGAACTCCCAGTCCAGGTAACCCTGCATCGCCTCGCGGGGGTTGTCCGTGCCTTCGTAAGGACGGCGGTAACGGTCGCTGCGCGGGACGGCCAGGTGCGCTTCGCCGCTTTGCAGAGGCTTGCCCGCTGCTACCCAACTGGCGGTGCCGCCTTTCAACAGGTGCACCGGCTTGCGCGTCAGCGCCTGCACGTCGGCGACGGCAAAGCGCGCCAGCAGGCTGCTGCCGCAGGTCAGCACATAGCGTTCGGCGAGCGGCAGTTTTTCCAGGGCTTGTGCCAGCTGCGCGCGAATGACCCAGTGCGCACCGGGGACATGGCGTTTGACGTAGTTGGCGCTGGCCGTGAAGTCCAGCACCACGGTGGCGCCTTCGTGCAGCCAGGTGTCCAGCTGTTCGACGTCGACTTCAGGGACTTCCGGCAGGGCGGGCAGCGGGGCCTGCCATTCACCGGTTTCACTGAAGTCGCCCGCGCCCAGGCCGTCGAGCACCGCCACCTGCCAGCCCATCTGGGCGAGCCACGACGCGCTCATGTTGGCGCGTACGCCGTCGTTGTCCACAAGCACGATACGCGCCCCGCGCACGCTGGCGCTGTGGTCAGTCTCCTGCACCAGCTGGCCGCCCGGCGTGCTGCGGCTGCCCGGCAGGTGCCCGGCTGCGTATTCCTCGGGGGTGCGTACATCGAACAGGTAGGTGGTGCGGCTATCGTCCTTCTGCCAGGCGGCGAGGCCTTGGCGATCCAGGCGTTGCACCCCCGCGCGGTCGGCCAGGGAACGGGCGCGCTGGGCGGCGCTTTCGCGGGTACGCTCCGACACCTCGGCAAAGCGTTGCGCCTGCCCCTGGGCCAAGGCCTGGCCGGCCAGGGTCCAGCCAATGGTGCCATTGCGCAGGGCCGCCACCGGGTTGGGAATACCTGCGTTGAGCAGCGACTGGGTGCCGATGATGCTGCGGGTGCGCCCGGCGCAGTTGACGATGACCTGGGTGGTTGGGTTTGGGGCCAGTTCGGCCACCCGCAGCACCAGTTCGGCGCCCGGCACGCTGATGCCACCGGGGATGCTCATGGTCTGGTACTCGTCGAAGCGCCGGGCATCGAGCACGACCACATCAGCCTTGGCCTCGAGCAGCGCCTGCACATGTTCGGCCGCCAACGACGGGGTATGGCGCACGCTCTCGACCAGCTCACCGAAGGCCTTGCTCGGCACGTTGACGTCGCGAAACAGCTCGCCGCCCGCTTCACGCCAGCCTGCCAGGCCGCCTTCGAGCACCGCCACGTCGCTGTAGCCCAAGGCCACGAGGCGCTGGGCAGCCAGCCTGGCCAAGCCTTCGCCGTCATCGTAGACGGTGATGGCGGTGTTGCGCCGAGGCACGCGGGCGTAGATTTCCAGCTCCAGCTTCGACAGCGGGATATTGGCCGCGAACAACGGGTGCTCCTGGGCGAAAGGGGCTTCTTCGCGTACATCGATCAGCGCGAGTTCCTGGCGGGCCAGCAGGGCCTGGCGGATATCGTGGTAGCTGCGGGTGCTGGAGGTGCTCATGGGGCAGGGTTCTCTTTGGACAGGTCCCAGAGGTTGGGCAGGAGGGTGTTGGAGTAACCGGAAACGAAGGGCTTTTCGCTGCCATCGGGCAGGTACACGGCGCGGCTGACCGCGCCGATATTGGCGCCATAGACATGAATGCTGATCGACACACGGTCGTCGAAGGCGTTGCTGACCTGGTGGATATCGCCGATGCGTGGCGATACCGCTTCTACCTGGCCGGGCTCCAGGCGAACCGGCACGCCGCTTGGCTGCAGGGCGCCGTTGGCGTCGCGGGCAAAGCCCTGGGAGAACTCGGCGCCGCGCAGCATGCCGATCAGGCCCCAGACCTTGTGGTCGTGGATCGGCGTCGACTGCCCTGGTCCCCAGACGAAGCTGACCACGGAAAAGCGCTGGCGCGAGTCGCAGTGCAGCAGGTACTGCTGGTAGCGCTGCGGGTCGGGTACGGCCAGGGCTGCCGGCAGCCAGTCGTCATGGGTCACCAGTTGCTGCAGCAACGGGTGGCCGTGGTCGAGGAGGGCGGGTTCCTCGGGGTGGCGGTCCAGCAGGTCGGAAAGCTCGCCGATGAAGTGGCGCAAGCGTGCAAGGTGTGGGGTATCGCTCATGGTTCAGGCCCAGGCTGACAGTCGTGAAGTAACCCTAGCAATTGCCTGAATATTCTCAAAATTCAAAATATGCATAAGCTAATATGCGCGTTACGCATTTATAGGTGTGCGGTTTTTATCTGAAATATTTGCATGTAGTAGGTATTAGGTTATGCCCATAACGAATTTTACAGAGGGTCTTGAAGCCGCTAGCGTATAAGCACCAACCTGCTTAGCTTCAGACGCTATAACAGCTTCCATGGACATCACCTGAACGGGAGAACGCCCCGCATGAGCGTGCAATTCATCGGCATGATCGGCCACCGGTCCGTATCGGAAACCCTGGCGCCCAGCGGGCCGGTGTTCGACAAGGCCTACATCACCCGTTTCGCCCAGGCCCATGAACAGGCCGGCTTCGACCGTATCCTGGTGGGCTACTGGTCCGATCAGCCCGACGGTTTCCTGGTGACCGCGCTGGCTGGCCAGGCCACCTCGCGTATCCACTTCCTGCTTGCCCATCGCCCCGGTTTCGTGGCACCAACCCTGGCTGCGCGAAAGCTGGCCACCCTCGAGCACCTGCTCGACGGGCGCCTGGCGGTGCACATCATCAGCGGAGGCAGCGACACCGAGCAGCGCAAGGATGGCGACCTCCTGGCCCACGACCAGCGTTATGCGCGCACCGACGAGTTTCTCGATGTCGTGCGCCGGGTGTGGACCGAACAGGCGCCTTTCGACCACATCGGCGAGCATTACCAGGTCACAGGTGCATTCTCGGCGATCAAGCCACTGCAACAACCTCACCTGCCGATCTACTTTGGCGGCTCGTCGCCGGCAGCGTTGGCGGTGGCAGGCAAGCACGCCGATGTCTATGCCTTGTGGGGCGAGTCGCTGGAGCAGACCGCCGAAACCATCGCCGCCGTACGGGAGCAGGCGGCCCGGCACGGGCGCAGCGTACAATTCAGCGTGTCGTTCCGGCCAATCATCGCCGACACCGAACAGGCCGCCTGGGCCAAGGCCGAGACGATCCTCGGCCAGGCCCGCGAGCGGTTGGCCGCCAATGGCCCGGTGATCGCCCACAAGCCGCAGAGCGTGGGCGCGCAACGCCTGCGCGACACGGTGGCCAAGGGCGAGCGGGTCGATGAGCGGCTGTGGACCGGCATCGCCGCGCTGGTGGGCGGCGGGCACAATTCCACCGCCCTGGTCGGCACTGCCGAGCAGGTGGCCGATGCCTTGCTGGCCTACTACGACCTGGGCGTGAGCACCTTCCTGATCCGCGGCTTCGATCCCCTCGCCGATGCCGAAGAATACGGCCGCCAGCTGATTCCGTTGACCCGCGCCAAGGTGGCTGCACGCCAAGCCTGAGCCATTCCCTTTCCCCTATAGCCCTGATGACGAGACCGCACGTGCGGATCGCCCCCGACATGCCCTGCGTGGCATCTGGAGACGAACGTGCGTTACCTCAAGCAACTGGCCGCCGGTGTGCTGGCCACCTCCCTGAGCCTGGCCGCCAGCGCGCAAACGCTGGTGGTCGGAGACCAAAGCTTCAACGCCCGTGCCGTGATGGAGGCGGCCGGGGTACTCGACGATGTGCCCTACACCCTGGAGTGGAAGCAGTTCACCGCAGGCTCGCCGGTGGCCGAGGCGCTCAACGTCGGCAGCCTCGACGTCGGCCTGCTGGGCGATGCGCCGCCGCTGTTCCTCGGCGCGCTGGGGGCGCCGATCAAGGTCATCGCGGTGTCGCGGCAGAACCTCGAGGGCGTGGCCATCCTGGCGCGCAAGGACGCAGACATCCACAGCCTGGCCGACCTCAAGGGCAAGCGGGCGGCAATCTGGAAAGGTTCGTGGAGCCAGCAGCTGCTGTTCACTGCCCTGGACAAGGCCGGCGTGCCGCGCGATGCCCTGGAACTGCGCTACCTGAGCGCGCTGGATGCCTCCCACGCCCTGGATGGCGGCTCGGTGGACGTGATCGCTACCTGGGAGCCCTACGTCACTCAGCAGAAGCGCCATGGCGCGCGCGTACTGGCCACTGCCGAAGGGCTGATTCCCGCCCAGAGCTTCGTGGTCGCCAATGCCCGGTCGGTGCAGGACAAGCGGGCGCAGATCGCCGATTTTCTCCAGCGCCTGAAAAAGGCCCGTGACTGGACCTTGAGCGACCCGGCCCACACCGAGGCCTACGCCGACGCCTGGGCCAAGAGCACCCGCGCCGACCGCGAGATCGCCCGCGCCTGGTTTGCCCAGGCGCGCACCGACCTTGCGCCCCTCAACCCGCAGGTGGTGGTGGATGCGCAGAAGACCGTGGATTTCTTCGCAGGTCTTGGGCTGATCAAGGCCTACCCGGCCGGCAGCCTGTTCGATACCTCGTTCTCGTCGGCGTTGCAGGCCCAGGCGCTGAGCAAGCACTGACCGGGCCTTTGATGGAGCTAGAGGTCACCCCAGACCCTCGAGCACCGGCATGGCCGGTGGCATTCACCTCTGCGCCTGCTTCGCGGGTAAACCCGCCCCCACAGGGGGCGAGTTACCCCAACGGGCATCGTGGTCCCCGATCAACCTCAAAGGATTGCCATGAGCAAACGACAAATCAAACTCGGCGCCCTGACCATGGGCTGCGGTGGCCCCGGTCGCCACAACCTGTGGCTGGACCCGCAGCTGCCGGCCGACGCCAGCGTCAATATCGACTGGTACATCGAGATTGCCCGCCAGGCCGAGGCGGCGCTGTTCGACCTGATCTTCATCGTCGACAGCCAGTTCATCACCCCCGGTTCGCCCTCCCATTACCTCAACCGCCTGGAGCCGCTGACCCTGCTTTCGGCATTGGCGGTAAGCACCCGTCATATCGGTCTGGTCGGCACCTTGACCACGTCCTACAACGCGCCGTTCAACGTCGCCCGGCGCCTGGCCTCGCTGGACCTGATCAGCAAGGGGCGCGCGGGCTGGAACGTGGTCACCAGTGGCGATGCCGGCACCGCCGGCAACTATGGGCTGGACGAGCACTACGACTACGACACCCGCTACGCCCGTGCCCTGGAGCACGTCAAGGTGGTGCAGGGCCTGTGGCATTCCTACGAGGACGATGCCTTCGTGCGTGACCGCAGCACCGGCCAGTTCCTCGACCCGGCCAAGCTGCATGCGCTGAACCACAAGGGTGAGCACTTCTCGGTGGTCGGCCCGCTGAACATCCAGCGCTCACCCCAGGGCCAGCCGGTGATCTTCCAGGCCGGTGACTCCGAGCAGGGACGCGACCTAGGGGCAGCGAGCAGCGATGTGATCTTTACCCATGCCGCCAGCATCGAGCAGGGTCAGGCGTTCTATCGCGACATCAAGGGCCGCGCCGCGCGCCTGGGACGTGACCCGGAGCAATTGCTGGTGTTGCCGGGGGCCGAGATCTACGTCGGCGACACCGATGAGCATGCCCGTGAAATCGAGCGCCATTACCACCAGGCCGACCACAGTTTCGAGTTGGCGCTCAAGGAGTTCGGGCGCAACTTTGGCTGGCACGACTTCAGCCAGTACGACCTCGATGCGCCATTCCCGCAGCAGAGCCTGGAGTACGCCCGCAGCAGCTTCTTCACCCATGCCAAGCGCATTGCCGACCAGGCCAGGGCGCAAGGTTTCAGCCTGCGCCAGGCGGTGGAGTTCGGTCGGCAGCTGCGCCCAGGGGCTTTCGTGGGCAGTGCCGAGACGGTGGCGGCGAAAATGGCCGAATGGTTCGAGGCGAGGGCCCTGGATGGCTTCAATATCTATATCGGCCACCCGGCTCAGTTCCGCCGTTTCACCCAGGAGGTGGTGCCGTTGTTGCAGGCGCGTGGGCTGTATCGCACGGCGTATGAAGGCTCTACGTTGCGCGAGAGCCTTGGGTTGTCGATACCGCGCTTCGTGCGCTAGCGATGGCGGTCAATCCTGGTAGCCCAGACCGTCTCGTTCCAACTGGCGGATCAGCGCCGACCAGTGCCGCTGGATGCCTTCGCCAAGGCCGTCGGAAAAACGCTTGGACTGTTCATGCACCTTGGCGATGGCGGCGGCGGAGGCATGTTGCAAGTGCTCGTTGCCCCCGGCCTGTGCAGCGATCTGGATCGCACAGGCGCGCTCCAGGCCATGCAGCTCGCGAAAGGCATGCTCGACACTGATGCCGCCGGTGAGCAGGCCATGGTTGCGCAGGATGAGGATGTTGCTGTCACCCAGGTTCGCCACCAGCCGCGCCTGCTCGTCGAGGTCCAGCGCGACGCCTTCGTAGTCGTGGTAGGCCACGCGGCTGTAGTAGGCCAGGGCATGCTGGGAGATCGGCAGCAGGCCATCGCGCTGGGCGGACACGGCAGCGCCGTCGCGGGTATGGGTGTGCAGCACTGCCTTGAGGTCGGGGCGGGCACGGTGGATGGCGCTGTGGATGACATAGCCGGCCTGGTTGATGCCCAGGCCCAGCGGGTCGTCGATGATCGTGCCATCGACGTCCA
Organism: Pseudomonas sp. LS_2; assembly: GCF_042709235.1. Taxonomy (NCBI): domain Bacteria; kingdom Pseudomonadati; phylum Pseudomonadota; class Gammaproteobacteria; order Pseudomonadales; family Pseudomonadaceae; genus Pseudomonas; species Pseudomonas sp. LS_2. The sequence goes on from NZ_JAVAYC010000013.1 coordinate 113,665, forward strand.
CCTTGACCAGGTTGGAGGCGCTGACCTCGTCGAACAACAAGCCGAAGGCGTTGATCAGGAAGTGCTCTTGGGGGCCGGGAACGCGGGCAGAGAAGTGCGTGTAGATATGGTCGGTCCAACGCAGTTGGGCTGCCAGGCGGTAGGCCGCGGCCAGTTTGATCCGCACCTCCCATTCCTCGGCGCCGAAGCGGGCGCGGGGGAGGGAGGATGGGCTGGGCAATGCATGCATGGTGGCTCTCCGTAGGCTGGGCAGTGGGCTGCTGGAACCCTAATGCCCGGCGTTGGAGGCTGTAAAAGGCTTTGTGGCTATATGCTAATTATTTATCTACAGATTCTTAAGTAATGCGATTTATTTATTTTGTGCTTGCAATCGCAGCCCGGCGATTTCGCCGAACAGCTCCACCGGCTCCTGCAGGTTGCCCAGGTAGCGGGGGTGGAATAGCCACAGGTCGACCTGCGGCTTGAAGTCGCTGATGTTCAGCACTTCCAGTTGCGCCAGGTGACGGCTGCCCAGCAGTAGCGGCTCAGGTACCAATCCCAGGCCTTGGCCGTTGGCGACCAGCCCCAGTTGCAGCTCGGTGCCGAAGGTTTCCAGGCTGATCGACAGCGACAGCCCCTGTTCGCTCAGGGCGCGCTGCAAGCCCGCGCGAAAGCCGCAGCCATCGGGGTTGAGCACCCAGCCACGGGTGTAGCAGTCGCGCAACTTGTAGCTGCGCTTGCCGGCGCTGCCCTTGGCCGCCACCACGCGCAGCGGCATGCGGGCGATGGAGTGGCCGGCGATGCCTTCGGGGAAGATCTTGCCCGGCGGGAACAGCGCCGCCGCAGCGTCCAGCTCGCCGTTCTCCATGCGCGCGACCAGGCTGCTGCCCCAGCCGCTGGTGACCTGGGTGCGCAGGCTCGGGTAGGCCTCGCGAAGGCGCGCCAGGGCGTTGAGCAACACCACGTCGCCCAGGGTCTGCGGCACGCCCAGGCGCAAGGTGCCCGAAGGCGCGCCGTCGCTGGCCACCAGTTCGCGCAGTGCGTCTATCTCGCGCAGGATGGCCTTGCACTGCTGGTACACGCGCAGCCCCATCGGGGTCGGCTTGAGCGGCTTGGTATTGCGGTCCAGCAGGGTGGCGCCCAGGTCATGCTCGAAGTTTTGCAGCCGCCGGGTGATGGCCGGCTGGGTCAGTTGCAAGGCTTCGGCAGCGAGGTTGGTCGACTGGCAACGGATGACGGCCACGAAGGCGTCCATGTCATCGATTTTCATATTCGGCGCTCACATATTGAGACGAGGGGACATGCCTGCGAAGAATAATCCTGTGAGCGTCTGCTGTCATGTGCGGGAGGGTGCGCGTGTAAAGCGTACTTGACATTCGCGCTGGCAGCCGCCAATGTAAAACACCCTTTACATCGGAGCTTTCAAGCATGGGACGCAAACGCTTTATCGTCGAGTTCTTCCTGGCCTTCGTCGCCTACGCGGTCTGTGTCGCCCTCGGCAGCTACCAGGTCGCCAGCAGCGGAGAAGGGGTGGCCAAGGTTGTCTGGGCCTTGTTGCCGGTGCCGTCGATGTTGCTGATCGCCTGGGTGGTGGTGCGCCAGTTGCGCGCAGTGGACGAGCTGGCCCGGCGCATCCAATTCGATGCGCTGGCGTTGGCCTTTCTGCTCACCGCACTGCTGACCTTCAGCTACGGCTTCCTCGAAACGGCCGGCCTCCCGCGCCTGTCGATGTTCATGGTGTGGCCGCTCATGGGGGTGTTGTGGATGGTCTGCACGATCGTCGGTACGAGGCGCTACCGGTGAACAACCACATCCGCGCCTTGCGCGCCGAGCACGGCTGGTCCCAGGCGGAGCTGGCCGAGCGCCTGGGAGTGTCGCGCCAAACGGTCAATGCCATCGAGACCGGCCGCTACGACCCCAGCCTGCCGCTGGCTTTCACCATTGCGCGGGTATTCGGCCTGGCGATCGAGCAGATCTTCGATCCCACTGAACCGGTACAGTGATGTGTACGGGAATAATTTAACCTAACTGTATCGCTCGAAGGGTCGCCCAGCTCCGTTAGTGTGTACGCACGATAACCAGAAACCTGACGGAAACCTCGCCATGCTCGGCTCCTACGACCTGCTGACCGCCTTCGTGCTCTACGCCTTCGTGTCTTCCATCACCCCAGGCCCGAACAACACCATGTTGCTGGCCTCGGGGGTGAACTTCGGGGTGCGCCGCTCGATTCCCCATGCCCTGGGTATCAGCATCGGTTTCATGGTCATGGTGCTGGCGGTGGGCTTTGGCCTGGGCGAGCTGTTCAAGGCCTGGCCGCCGCTTTACACGGTGCTGCGCTACGTGGGCGCTACCTACTTGCTGTACCTGGCCTGGAAGATCGCTACCGCCGGGCCGATGTCCGGCGATACCGACAGCTCGCGCAAACCCTTGAGCTTCCTGGGCGCCGCGGCGTTCCAGTGGGTCAACCCGAAGGCTTGGGTCATGGCCATCGGCGCCATCACCACCTACACCCCGGCCCAGGGCTATGTGGTCAACGTCATCGTCATTGCCGCGTTGTTCGCTTTGGTCAACCTGCCCAGCGTCGGCATCTGGGTGATGTTTGGCAGTGCCCTGCGCCGTGTGCTGCAAAAGCCACGCTGGCTGATGCTGTTCAATGTCGTGATGGCCTTGTTGCTGGTTGTTTCGCTGTATCCGCTGCTGTTTGTAGAATCGTCGTTTTCCTAGAACCACAAGTGCGACGTACCGATGCAGTTCATTCCCTGGTCCCATGATTGCTCCGAAGGCTTCACCCTGCGCGGTTGGCGCACCGAGGCCACTGGCCGGCCATTGCTGCATTTCCTGCACGGCAATGGTTTTTGCAGCCTGGCCTACCAGCCCATGCTGCTGCGCCTGGGCGAACACTTCGACCTATGGCTCAGCGATGTCCAGGGCCATGGCGACAGCGACCACGGCGGCGTCTTCCGGGGCTGGAACCGCACGGCGGCGCTGGCAGTGGAGGCTTTCGAGGCGGGGCGCGGCGAGTATGGCGACGTGCCGCGTCTGGCGGCGGGCCACAGCTTCGGCGGTGTGCTGACCGGCCTGATCCTGGCCGGCCACCCCGAGCTGTTCGCCCGGGCCGTGCTGCTCGACCCGGTGCTGTTCAGCCGGCGCATGCTGGGGGTGATGGGCGCTGCGGCCATGGTGGGTCTGCACCGCCGACACGCCCTGGCGCGCAAGGCCGCGACGCGCCGCAGCCACTGGCCGGACCGCGAAGCGGCGCTGGCCTCGCTGCAGGGGCGCGGTATCTTCAAAGGCTGGAGCGAGACCGCGCTGCACGCCTATATCGAACATGCCATTGGCGATTGCGGTGAAGGGGTGGTGCTCAAATGCCGACCCAGTCGCGAGGTGGAAATCTTCAGCTCGTTCCCCGCGCGCATGTGGCCGACCCTGGCGAGCATCGCCACGCCGACCTTGATCCTGCATGGCGAACAGACTTACCCCTTCGTGCCACGCTCGGTGCAGCGCCTGGCGGCGCTCAATGCCAAGGTCAGCGAGCAGCAAGTGCCGGGTGGCCACTGCTTCATGCAGGAAGACCCGGCCCTGGCGGCCGAGCGAGTAGTGGCGTTCCTGCAAGGTTGAACCCGGGCCGCAATGCGGCCCAGGCCACTCCAAGCGGTTACTCCGCGTTCGGCACTACCGCGATCACGTCGATCTCCATCAGCCATTCCGGTTGCGCCAACCCCGCCACTACCAGCCCGGTGGAAATCGGGAACACCCCTTTCAGCCATTGACCGACCTCTTTGTAGACCGGCTCACGGAAGCGTGGGTCGGTGATGTAGGTGGTGGTCTTGACGATGTGCGAGAGCTCCGAGCCGGCTTCTTCGAGCAATTGCTTGACGTTCTTCATCGCCTGCTCGGCCTGGGCGCGGGGGTCGCCCAGACCCACCAGACGGCCATCGAAGTCGGTGCCGACCTGGCCGCGCACATAGATGGTATTGCCGGCGCGTACCGCCTGGCACAGGTCGTTGTCCAACGCCTGGTTGGGGTAGGTGGCCTTGGTGTTGAACATGCGGATGCGGGTATGGGTAGGCATCAGTGGGCTCCGAGGGTGCTGACGTTGCGGGTCGAGGGTTGCTGCACATCCGCGTCGCGCTGTTCGCGGTCGCGGTAGGCCAGGTAGGTGCGTTGGGTGGCGATATGGCCGGCGACGTGCTTGGCGTCGTGCCACACCCCCCAGATGAACGATGAGCCACGGCGCGATAGCCAGGGCAGGCCGAGGAAGTACACGCCTGGCTCGCGCGACACACCGCGCTGGTGCTGCGGCTTGCCGTTGGCGTCGAAGGTGTCGACTTGCAGCCAGCTGAAGTCCACGCCATAGCCGGTGGCCCAGATGATCGAGCTGACCCCGGCCTGGACCAGGTCCAGTTCGCGCAGGGGCGAGGTCATGCACTCGGGATCTGGCAGGCACTTGCGTGCTTCGGGCTCTGGCGGCAGGTCCAGGCCGTTGCGTTCGACATAGGCATCGGCGGCGTCCAGCAGGGCCAGGTAGTTTTCGTCACCACGGCGGATGTTCTCGGCCAGGTTGTCCTGGAAGCGCGCGACCCCGTCTTCGAACGACTGGGTCAGGCCAACCAGGGTCATGCCTTGGTGGGCGAGGGCGCGAAAGTCCACGGTATGGCCGCCGCGGGCGCCGCTGACGGCGATGGTTACGTGCTCGCGGCCCGGCTTGGCGATTTCCGCGTCCCATTCGCCGAGCACGCCCAGCCACCAGCAGAAGTCGCGGTTACGGTAGGCGCGCGGCGGGCGATCGTGGGCGCCCACCGACAGGTAGACCTTGCGCCCGGCACGCATCAGCTCTTCGGCGATCTGCACGCCGGAAGAACCGGCACCCACCACCAGCACCGCCCCCTCAGGCAATTGCTCGGGGTTGTAGTAGGCGGCCGAGTGCAATTGGTGCAGGCGCGCATCCTGTGGTGCGATGGCCGGGATCACCGGGCGCTGGAATGGACCGGTGGCCGCCACCACGCGGTTGGCTCGGATCACGCCCTCGCTGGTTTCGATGGTGAAGCCTGGGCGGTCGGCGTTGCGTACCACGCGCTTGACCTCGACCCCGGTGCGCACCGGCAGGTTGTAGGTGCGCACGTAGCGCTCGAAGTAGTCGGCCACCTGCTCCTTGCCGGCGAAGGCATCCGGGTCGAGGTCGAATTCCAGGCCCGGGAAACGGTCATGCCAGACCGGGCCGTTGGCGACCAGCGAGTCCCAGCGTCCGCTGCGCCAGGCTTCGGCGATGCGTTTGCGCTCCAGTACCAGGTGTGGCACGCCAAGTTTGCCCAGGTGTTCGCTCATGGCCACGCCAGCTTGGCCTGCGCCGACCACGAGTGTGTCGATTTCGAGGTTGTTGAATGTCATGTCGAGCCCTTCTTGTAAGGCGGATCTGTTCAGGTCGGTTGGGGGCCGCCTTTGCCTGGGGCCAGACTAGGGAAGGGCGCAAAGTCGCGAAAATAGTATTTAGCTGGGCCTTGCCCATAAAACGGCGAAGGCCCGTGGAAAACGGGCGGGACCAGGCTTCGGTGCAATGCTGGCGACCCTAGTTTTTTCCTCGCCAAGACCCAGGAAAAAGGTCATTTCGTCTCCCCGCGCTTGTACCCAGAATGCCTGCAAACCCGCGTAGAACGCCTCGTCAAGAAAACAGCAGGAGTTAACCCCATGACCTTTTCGATCATTGGCCGCTGCCAGGAAACCGGCCAGCTCGGCATTGCCATCAGTTCTTCGAGCATCGCCGTGGGCGCCCGTTGCCCTTGGGTTCGCGCAGGCGTCGGCGCGGTCGCCTCGCAGAACATCACCCTGCCGGCCCTGGGCCCGCAGCTGCTCGATGCCCTGGAGCAAGGCCAGTTGCCCCCCACTGCAGCGCTGGACCGGGTGCTCAGTGCCAATGGCTGGAGTGAGTATCGCCAGGTCACGGTGATCGACAGCCACGGCAATGTGGCCTTGTTCACGGGCAGCCAGGCACTGGGCGTGCACCATGCACTGGCCGGCGAGCAGTGCGCGGCGGCGGGCAACCTGTTGGCCTCGCGCGCGGTGATCGAGGCCATGGTCAAGGCCTTCGAGCAGGCCGGTGGCCACCTGGCCGAGCGTCTGCTTGCCGCCATGCATGCGGCGATGGCCGCCGGTGGCGAGGCGGGCCCGGTGCATTCGGCGGCGCTCAAGGTCGTCGGGGAGCTGACCTGGCCGCTGGTGGACTTGCGGGTGGATTGGGCCGAGCAAGACCCGATCGGTGAACTCGACCGCCTGTGGCAGGCCTATCGCCCGCAGATGCAGGACTACGTGACCCGGGCGCTGAACCCGACCGCCGCCCCCAGCTATGGAGTGCCGGGCGATGAGTGAGCCTTGCAGCCGCGAACTGCTCGCCCGGCTGGTGGGCTTCGCGACGGTCAGCCGCGACTCGAACCTTGAGCTGATCGCCTTCATCCGCGAGTACCTGGCCGGGCACGGGGTGCAGAGCGAGTTGTTTTTCAACGCGCAGGGCACCAAGGCCAACCTGTTCGCCACCCTTGGCCCCAGCGACCGAGGCGGGGTGGTGTTGTCCGGGCACACCGACGTGGTGCCGGTGGACGGCCAGGCCTGGAGCGTCGAGCCGTTCCAGCTGACCGAGCGCGATGGCCGGCTGTATGGCCGTGGCACCGCCGACATGAAAGGCTTCATCGCCTCGGTATTGGCGGCGGTACCGGCGTTTCTCGCCCAGCCGTTGAAGCTGCCGGTGCACCTGGCGTTTTCCTACGACGAGGAGGTCGGCTGCCTGGGCGTGCGTTCAATGCTGGCCGCTCTGGCGCAGCGCCCGCACAAGCCACGACTGTGCCTGATCGGTGAGCCCACCGAGCTCAAGCCGGTGCTGGGCCACAAGGGCAAGTTGGCCATGCGCTGCCAGGTGCAGGGCGCGGCATGCCATTCGGCCTATGCACCCTATGGCGTGAACGCCATCGAGTACGCGGCACGGCTGATCGGCAAGCTCGGTCAGATCGGTGATCGGCTGGCGCAGCCTCAGCACCACGACGCGCGCTTCGACCCGCCGTTCTCCACGGTGCAGACCGGGGTCATCAAGGGCGGCAGGGCCTTGAACATCGTGCCGGCCGAATGCGAGTTCGACTTCGAGGTGCGCGCGTTGCCCGGCTTTGCCGCCGAGGGCGTGGCCGAGCAATTGCAGGCCTACGCCGAGGACGAACTGCTGCCGCGCATGCGTGCGGTAAATGCGGCCAGCGACATTCGCTTGCAGCCGTTGAGCGCCTACCCAGGGCTGGCCACGCCGGCCGACAGCGAGGCGGCGCGCCTGGTGACGATGCTCAGTGGGTCGAGTGAGTTCGGGACCGTGGCCTTCGGCACCGAGGGCGGTCTGTTCGACCAGGCTGGGATCCCTACCGTGGTGTGCGGGCCGGGCAGCATGGAGCAGGGGCACAAGCCCGATGAGTTCGTCAGCGTCGAGCAACTGCGCGGTTGTGATGCGATGCTGCTGAGGCTGGTGGAGTATCTGCGGGCGGATTGACCTGGCAACGCCTGCTCAGGCATCCAGCGCCGTCTTGAGCACCGCGCTCAAGTGACGCCGCTGGCTTTTCTCATGCTCCAACAGCACCACGCGACGGGTCAGTTGCGGCTCGCCGAAGGGCAGGCAGGTGGCAGCGGGCAGGCGTTGCAGGTCTTCGTCGGCCATGGGAATGATCGCCACGCCCAACCCCATGGCCGCCATGCGCGCCAGGGCCTCCTGGCTGTCCAGTTCCATCTGCTCGCTGACCTGCAAGCGCTGGCGGCGCAGCTCCTGCTCGATCTGCCGGCCTGCCCAGGCGCGTTTGTCGAAGCGCAGGAACGGCTGGCTGGCGAGCAGTTGGGCCAGGCTCTGGCCTGCCAGCTCCGGGCTGGCGACGGCCCAGAAGCGGTCCTCGAACAGTGGCGTGTAGTGCAGGTTTTGCGGGTAGGGGCTGACCGGCTCGGTGGTGATCGCCGCATCCAGCTCGCCGTCCTCGACCCGGCGTGCCAGTTCCGCCGACATGCCCGACGCCACGCTGATGTGCAGTTGCGGATGATGGGCCTTGATCCACACCAGCGCCTTGGGCAGGCGCCGCGCCAGCACGGTATGGATCGCGCCGATCCGTAGCCGCCCACGCAGGCTCGGGCCGCTGGCCAGGGTGTCGGCCAGTTCGTCGTAGGCGGCCAGGATGCTTTCGGCCCGGGCCACGGCCAATTGACCGGCTTCGGTCAGCGCCACCTGGCGGCGGCTGCGGTCGAACAGCGGCACCTGCAACTCGTCTTCCAGGGTCTTGATGTGCAGGCTGACCGCCGACGGGGTGAGGCTGAGCAGGTCGGCGGCGCGGGCGAAGGTGCCGTGGCGGGCGATGGTCACCAGGGTGCGCAGGGCTTTGAGGGACACGCAGACAGCTCCGCAGGAGGGGAATGGGCGGCACGGTAACCGCAGCGCCTAGGGGCGGGCAAGCCGCGTTTGGCTACAGCGATGCGGCCACCTTGGCGGCCACCTCGTCCGGCACCCAGGCTTTCCATATTTCGGGGTGCTCACGCAGGAACACCAGGGCGGCCTCTCGTGGGTCCTGACGGGTTTCGCTCATGTGCGCCAGGGCCTTGTTCAGGGTGTCTATGGGCAGGTCGACCTTCTCGAACCAGGCCACCAGCTCCGGGTACTGCTCACGGAACCGCGCCGATACCCCGATCGACAGCTTCGCCGCCAGCGAGCCGCTGCCCTTGGGGTGGGGGTTGGCCGGGTCGGTGAGGGTGGCCCAGGCCTGTTCGTCGAACGGCGGTTCTTCAAGGCGTACCAGATCGAAACGGCCCATCAACGGCGTGGGGCTCCAGTAGTAGAACAGCACCGGCTGCCCGCGCCTTATCGCCGAGGTCACCTCGGCATCGAGCGCCGCACCGGAACCGGTTCGGAAGTTGTTGTACAGCCCGTCCAAACCGTAGGCCTTGAGCTTCTGGGTGTTGACGATTTCGGAGGTCCAGCCCGCAGGGCTGTTGAGGAAGCGGCCCTTGCCGGGCGCTTCGGCGTCCTTGAACACCTCGGGGTAGCGCTTGAGGTCGTCGACGCTGCGCAGTTCCGGGGCCAGGGGTTTGATGCCTTTTGCGGCATCGCCCTTGATCACGTAGGCCGGCACCCACCAACCTTCCTCGGCGTTCTTCACCGTGTCGCCCAGGGCGAACACCTGGCCGGCCTGTTCGGCCTTGACCCAGGCGGGGCTGCGCCCGGCCCACTCCTCGGCGATCACTTGCAGGTCGTTGCGCGCCAGGGCCACCTCCATGCTAACGGTGCTGCCGGGGAGGGTGTCGGTGGGGTAGCCGTAGCCGTGTTCGACGATCAGGCGCAGCACCTCGGTGGTGAAGGCGCCGCTTTCCCATCCTATGGCGCCGAAATGGATGGGCTCGCGTGCCGTGGCGGCTGCGGCGCTGTCGGTGCTGGCCAGGCCGAAGGCGAGCAGCAGGCTGGCCAGCAGCGTTGGAATCTTTTTCATCAGGGCCTCGTTGGTTGCCTTTAGCGTGTGCGGCAAGTGTAGACGAGGCTTTTTTCGCACCTTCCCGGGCGGTTTTGACATCCGCGGCCCACTCCTTCAGAGTACGCGCCCTTCATAACAACATCCCTTGGTCCGGCCCCTGCGTAGCCCGCAGCCTGTCGCCGGTGCCTTTGCTTTTGGTCTGTCGCAACGAGGTATTCCACACCATGAATGCAGTTATTGCCGCGGTCGGCATCATGCTCATCCTGAGCCTGTCCCGCGTGCACGTGGTCATCGCGCTTATCGTCGGTGCCCTGGCCGGTGGCCTGGTAGGCGGCCTGGGCATCGAAGCCACGCTCAAGGCCTTCAATGGCGGCCTGGGCGGTGGCGCCACGGTGGCGCTGTCGTATGCCTTGCTCGGCGCCTTCGCCGTGGCGATTGCCAAGTCCGGGCTGGCCCACGCCCTGGCCGATCGCGCCCTGGCCATGGTCGACCGCCAAGGCCATGTCGATGGCGGCAAGATGAAATGGCTGCTGATCGGCTTGATGCTGGTGGTGGCGGTGTCCTCGCAGAACATCCTGCCCATCCACATCGCCTTCATCCCGCTGCTGGTGCCACCGCTGCTGTATGTGCTGACGCGCCTGCGCATCGACCGCCGCCTGATCGCCTGCGTCATCACCTTTGGCCTGATCACGCCCTACATGTTCCTGCCAGTGGGCTTCGGCAACATCTTCCTCAACGAGATCCTGCTGGCCAATGTCAGCCGTGCGGGCGTGGATGTCAGTGGGGTCAATGTCACCCAGGCCATGGCCATTCCGGCGGCGGGTATGCTGACCGGCCTGTTGCTGGCGGTGTTTTTCAGCTATCGGCGCAAGCGCGACTACGACTTGGACCGTATCGAGCGGGTAGAGCAGGTGAGCGTGCGCTACAACCCGTTGACCCTGCTGGTGGCGGGCGTGGCAATTGGCGCTGCGTTCATCGTCCAGCTGTGGCTGGACTCGATGATCATCGGTGCCATGGTTGGTTTCCTGATCTTCTCGGCCTCGGGCATCGTGCGTTGGAAAGAAACCGACGACCTGTTCACCGAAGGCATGAAGATGATGGCGATGATCGGCTTCATCATGATCGCAGCCTCCGGTTTTGCCGAAGTGATGAAGGCCACCGGTGAGATCAACAGCCTGGTGGAAACGTCCGCGCAGTGGATCGACCACAACAAAGGCATTGGTGCCTTGCTGATGCTGCTGGTCGGTCTGCTGGTGACCATGGGCATTGGCTCGTCGTTCTCGACGGTACCGATCCTGGCGGCGATCTTCGTGCCGCTGTGCGTGCAGCTGGGCTTCAGCCCACTGGCGATCGTCTGCATCGTCGGGACTGCCGGGGCATTGGGCGATGCCGGCTCGCCGGCCTCGGACTCCACCTTGGGGCCAACTTCGGGGCTGAACGTCGATGGCCAGCACCACCATATCTGGGACACCGTGGTGCCCACCTTCATCCACTACAACCTGCCGTTGCTGGCGTTCGGCTGGTTGGCGGCGATGGTGCTGTAGAGGAAGGGCCAGGTTTTCCTAGCCGCGGCCCGGGGATGGCAGGATACGGTTCAACACCGTACTGCCGTCCTTGCTGCGGGTCAGGTACACCGGCAGCACCTTGGGCAGGTTGTCCACCAGGCGGTTCACCTCGCGAGTGCTGTAGATACCGCTGATGCGAATACGGCCGACGTTGCTATCGGCCAGCAGCAGCGGCTTGTCGAGGTAGCGGTTGATCACCGGCAGCGCCTGGGACAGGCTCAGGTTGTCCAACACCAGGCGACCGTTGCGCCAGGCCAGGGCGTTGGCGTAGTCGCCGCTTTGCGCCAGTTGCGGCTCGAAGTCGCCGACCCGGTAGCTGGCCTGCATGCCAGGGCCCAGGCGGTAGCCGCCGTCCTTGCTGGTGCTCGAGACCAGCACCGAGCCTTCTACCAGGGTCACCTTGACCTGGTCCTGGTACTTCCAGACGTTGAACTGGGTACCGGTGACCCGGGTCTGGCCGTGGCCGGCCTGCACGATGAAGGGGTGCTCGCTGTCGTGCTTGACCTTGAAGAATGCCTCGCCGCTGACCAGGGTGACCTGGCGGCGGTCCTTGTAGTTCAGATAGCGCAACTGGGTGTGCAGGTTGAGCTCGACATCGCTGCCATCGCTCAGGCGCACCTGGCGCACCTGGTCTTGGGTTTCGAAGCGTTGGTAGTGATTGGGCAGCCAGCCTTGTTCCCAGCCTACCCAGCCCGCCAGCGGCAGGGCCAGCAAGGCGAGCACCGCAGCCGAGGCCAGAGGCCGCCACTGGCGCGTGCGGGCTGCGCGCGCGGCAACCGGGAAGGGCGTGACCACTGCTTCGTTGCGCGGTAGCAGGTCGGCGGTCTGCCAGATTTCCTGCATCGCCTGGTATTCCTGGGCGTGCCGTGGGTCGGCCGCCAGCCACCGGGCGAATGCCTCACGCTCTGCCGGGGAGCAATCGTCCTCGTTCAGGCGCATGCACCAATGCGCCGCGGCATCGGTGATTGCATCGTCGTCGCTGTGCAGGTGGCGGTCGTGATTCATTGCAGCTCCCGGTTTTGCGCATTCTACTCCCGGAAAGGGTTCCAAGGAACGAGATAATGGCGAATGACTATCAGTTGTGAGATTTTTCGTCGCATATCGCCTCTGTAAAACGATTGACGCATAGCGCCATTTATCGCGCAGATGCATAGCTTGCTAATAAAGGTTTTGACATTCACTGCCTAGGCAGTAATATTTTGAAATATCCACCGCGAGCGAGCCTTCATGTCGCATTTCACTCCGGAAAACTTCGAGCGTTGCAGCATTGGCATGCTGCTCGGGCGCACCGCCTTGCTCAAGGACCGCATCCTGGATTGGCACCTGGAGGCCGACGGGGTGACCGCTGCGCAGTTCAAGGTGCTGATCATCGTCACCCAGTACCAGGTCGATACCCCGGCCGAGCTGTGCCGCTACCTGGGCCTGGACAGCGGCTCGATGACCCGCATGCTCGACCGGCTCGAGCAGAAGGGCCTGATGCTGCGCAACCGTTGCCCGGAGGACCGCCGCCAGGTGCGCCTGGAGCTGACCGCCGACGGCCAGCGCCTGGCCGATCGCCTGCCACATATCGGCGCGTTGGCGATGAACGAGTTGGTCGGGGTGCTCGCAGCTGAAGAACTGCAAACCCTCGAGACGTTGCTGGCCAAGGTGCTGCTGGCCGCCGGCGACCCCCTGACGATCGCCCGTTTCGGCGATCGAGAACGCTGAATCCACTTTCCCTAGGTACTGCCATGGCCACTTCCTCGGATGCATCCACCACCCCCGACGTGCCCGACTCCAACCGCAAACGCAAGGTCTGGCTGCTGGCCCTGCTGCTGATCGTCCTGCTCGCAGGTGCCGGCAGTTGGGCCTGGTACAGCCTGGTCGGGCGCTGGCATGAAAGCACCGACGATGCCTACGTCAATGGCAACGTGGTGCAGATCACCCCGCTGGTGGCCGGTACCGTCACCAGCATTGGCGCCGACGATGGCGACCTGGTGCATGCCGGCCAGGTGCTGCTGCGCTTCGACCCCAGCGACAGCGAGGTGGCCCTGCAAGCCGCCAAGGCCAAGCTGGCCCGCACCGTCCGTGAAACCCGCGGGCTGTATAGCAACGTCGACGCGCTCAAGGCGCAGATGCAAACCCGCCAGGCCGAGCTGAAAAAGGCCCAGGAAAACTACAACCGCCGCAAGGTGCTGGCCGACAGTGGGGCGATTGCCGCCGAAGAACTGTCCCATTCGCGCGACGACCTGACCGCCGCGCAGAGCGCGTTGGACAACGCCCGCCAGCAGTTGGCGACCAGCACGGCGCTGGTCGACGACACCGTGGTGTCCTCGCACCCTGAAGTCATGGCCGCCGCCGCCGACCTGCGCCAGGCCTATCTGGACAACGCCCGCAGCACCCTGGTGGCGCCGGTGACCGGCTACGTGGCCAAGCGCACCGTGCAATTGGGTCAGCGCCTGCAACCGGGCGCAGCGACCATGGCGGTGATCCCCCTGGACCAGGTGTGGATCGACGCCAACTTCAAGGAAACCCAGCTGCGCGACATGCGTATCGGCCAGCCGGTGACGATCACCGCCGACCTGTACGGCAGCGCGGTCACCTTCGACGGCACCGTCGAAAGCCTGGGCGCTGGCACCGGCAGTGCCTTCGCCCTGCTGCCCGCGCAAAATGCCACCGGCAACTGGATCAAGATCGTCCAGCGGGTGCCGGTGCGTATCCACCTCGATGCCGCACAACTGAAGGAGCACCCGCTGCGCATCGGCCTGTCCACCGTGACCGAGGTCGACCTGCACGACCAGAGCGGCCCGGCCCTGGCGCAGCAGCCGCCGCAGCAGGCCAGCTACACCACTGACGTGTATGACCGTCAGTTGGCCGAGGCCGATACGCTGATCGCCCGGCTGATCCACGACAACAGTGCCGGCACTGGCAAGACGGCGCTACGATGAGCAACACCGCCCCCGCGCAGTTCACCCCGCCGAGCCTGCTGCTCACGACCATCGGCCTGTCGCTGGCGACGTTCATGCAGGTGCTCGACACCACCATCGCCAACGTCGCCTTGCCGACCATTTCCGGCAACCTGGGGGTGAGCTACGAGCAGGGCACCTGGGTAATTACGTCGTTCGCCGTGAGCAACGCCATCGCCTTGCCGCTGACCGGCTGGCTGAGCCGACGGTTCGGCGAAGTGAAGCTGTTCACCTGGGCCACGCTGCTGTTCGTGCTGGCCTCGTTTCTGTGCGGTATCGCCCAGTCGATGCCGGAGCTGGTGGCGTTCCGGGTCATACAAGGCGTGGTCGCAGGCCCCTTGTACCCCATGACCCAGACCCTGCTGATCGCTGTCTACCCGCCGGCCAAACGGGGCATGGCCTTGGCCTTGCTGGCGATGGTGACGGTGGTGGCGCCGATCGCCGGGCCTATCCTTGGCGGCTGGATCACCGACAGCTACAGCTGGCCATGGATATTCTTCATCAACGTGCCCATCGGCCTGTTCGCCGCCGCAGTGGTGCGCCAGCAGATGCGCGCGCGACCGGTGCACACCAGCCGCCAGCCCATGGACTACGTCGGCCTGCTGACGCTGATCGTCGGAGTGGGGGCGTTGCAGGTGGTGCTGGACAAAGGTAACGATCTGGATTGGTTCGAGTCGTCGTTCATCGTTATCGGCAGCCTGATTTCCGTGGTGTTCCTGGCCGTGTTCGTGATCTGGGAACTGACCGACCGCCACCCGGTGGTGAACCTGCGGCTGTTCGTGCACCGCAATTTCCGTATTGGCACCCTGGTGCTGGTAGGCGGCTATGCCGGCTTCTTCGGCATCAACCTGATCCTGCCGCAATGGTTGCAGACGCAGATGGGCTACACCGCCACCTGGGCGGGCCTGGCGGTGGCGCCGATCGGCCTGCTGCCGGTGCTGATGTCGCCGTTCGTGGGCAAGTACGCGCACCGCTTCGACCTGCGCCTGCTGGCGGGCCTGGCATTTCTGGCCATTGGTGCCAGCTGCTACATGCGCGCCGGTTTCACCAGCGAGGTGGACTTCGCCCATGTGGCGATGGTGCAGTTGTTCATGGGCATTGGCGTGGCGCTGTTCTTCATGCCGACCTTGAGCATCCTGCTGTCGGACCTGCCGCCGCAGCAGATCGCCGATGGCTCGGGGCTGGCGACGTTCCTGCGCACCTTGGGCGGCAGTTTCGCGGCATCGCTGACCAGCTGGATCTGGATTCGTCGGGCCGACCAGCACCATGCCTATCTCAGCGAGCACATCAGCCAGTACGACCCGGCCACCCAGCATGTACTGGAGCAGTTGGGCGGCGCCAATACCCATAGCTATGCGCAGTTGGAGCAGATCCTCAACAGCCAGGCCTACATGATGTCGACGGTGGACTATTTCACCTTGCTGACGTGGGTGTTCGCCGGCCTGATCCTGCTGGTCTGGCTGGCCAAGCCGCCCTTCACGGCCAAAGCCGGGCCTGCGTCTGCAGGGCATTGAGGGTATGGCCGGGGCTTGCCCGCGAACCAGGGCGCAGCCCTGGCCATCCACCCCGTTGCTCCAGGCAGAGTTTTTCCCCTAATCTCGTAGTCCTGTTCCCTAAGCTGAAAATGGCAGGTTCATGGACAAGGTCATCGTCATCACAGGCGCCAGTCGCGGCATTGGCGCTGCCACCGCGCTGCTCGCCGCCCGCCAGGGCTATCGCATCTGCATCAACTACCACACCGACGACCAGGCCGCCGAACAGGTCCTGGCCCAGGTGCGCGAGCTCGGCGCCCAGGCCATTGCCGTGCGCGCCGATGCCAGTGTCGAAGACGAGGTGGTGCGACTGTTCCAGCGGGTTGACCATGAACTGGGGCCTGTGACCGCGCTGGTCAACAACGCAGGCACCATTGCCACCCAGAGCCGGGTCGAAGACATGTCCGAGTTCCGCCTGCTCAAGGTGATGAAGACCAATGTGGTCGGGCCGATGCTCTGCGCCAAGCATGCCTTGTTGCGCATGGCTCGGCGCCATGGCGGGCAGGGTGGCGCCATCGTCAACGTGTCGTCGGTGGCCGCACGCCTGGGCTCGCCCAACGAGTACGTCGACTATGCGGCATCCAAGGGCGCCCTGGACACCTTCACCTTGGGCCTGGCCAAGGAAGTGGCGGGTGAGGGCGTACGGGTCAACGCCGTACGCCCCGGCTATATCCACACCGGCTTCCATGCCCTGAGCGGCGACCCTGAGCGAGTCGCCAAGCTCGAGCCCAGCCTGCCGATGGGGCGCGGCGGGCGTGCCGAAGAGGTCGCCGAGGCGATTCTCTGGCTGTTGTCGGACCAGGCGTCTTACTCCACCGGCAGTTTCATCGAGCTGGGCGGCGGGCGCTGATGCTTGACGAAAACGCTCAGAACGACCGGATGATCCGCCCCAGCGTCTCCATCGCCTGCTGCGGCCCCTCGCCCCAGGGGCTGCCATAGTTCAGGCGGATGCAGTTGCCAAAGCGCCGGGTCGGCGAAAAGATCGGCCCCGGCGCAATGCTGATGCCCTGGGCCAGGGCCATGTGGAACAGTTTCAGCGCATCCATCTGCTCGGGCAGCTCCAACCACAGGAAATACCCGCCGCTGGGCTGGCTGACGCGGGTCTGCGCCGGGAAGTGCTTGGCGATGGCCGCCAGCATGTTGGCCTGCTGGCCTTCCAGGGCGTAGCGCAGCTTGCGCAGGTGGCGGTCATAGCCGCCGTGTTGCAGGTAGTCGGCAATCGCCGCCTGGGCCGGCATCGAGGCGCACAGCGAGGTCATCAGCTTGAGCCGTTCGATCTTCTGGGCGAAGCGCCCGGCGGCCACCCAGCCGATCCGATAGCCCGGCGCCAGGCTCTTGGCGAACGAGCCGCAGTGCATCACCAGGCCGTCGCGGTCGAACGCCTTGGCCGGCTTGGGCGCCTGCTGGGCGTAGTACAGCTCGGCGTACACGTCGTCCTCGATCAGTGGCACCTGGTGACGATGCAGCAGCTCGACCAACGCCTGCTTCTTGGCCTCGGGCATGCTCGCGCCCACCGGGTTCTGGAAATTGGTCATGCACCACACCGCCTTGACCGGGTACTTTTCCAAGGTTTGCGCAAGCACACCGAGGTCCATGCCTTCGCGCGGTTGCACCGGAATTTCCACAGCCTTGAGCTTGAGCCGCTCCAGCACTTGCAGGCAGGCATAAAAGGCCGGCGCCTCGATGGCCACCAGGTCGCCTGGTTCGGTCACTGCCTGCAGGCACAGGTTCAGGGCCTCCAGCGCGCCGTTGGTGATCAGCAGCTCTTCCATCGGCAGCATCAGCCCGCCGACCATGTAGCGCAGGGTGATCTGCCGGCGCAACTGTGGGTTGCCCGGCGACAGGTCGGTGACCACCATGCGCGGGTCCATGGCGCGGCTGGCGCTGGCCAGGGAGCGGGCCAGGCGCTGCAGGGGAAACAGCGTGGGGCTGGGGAAGGCCGAGCCGAACGGCACGGTATGGGGGTCCTTGATCGAGTCGAGGATGGAAAACACCAGGGCACTGACGTCCACGTCGGTGGACTCGCTCACCGGCTCCAGGGCCTGCGGTTCGCTGAACGGGCGAGGCGCGTGGGTGTTGACGAAGTAGCCCGAGCGCGGCCTGGCGCGGATCAGCCCGCGGCGCTCCAGCAGGTAATAGGCCTGGAACACCGTGGAGGGGCTGACCCCGTGGGTCTGGCTGGCGTAGCGCACAGAGGGCACGCGCTCGCCTGGGCCCAGCACCCCGGAGCGGATCAGTTCGGCAATGTCGTCGGCGAATCGTTCGTAGCGTTTCATCGTGCGCTCTATCGAAGGCCTGTCAGGCCAGGTGAAAAGGCAGTGTAAGGGATCAGCGGTTCATCGGTGCGACGAAGCGGCTCTGCGCGCGGCTATGCAGCAGCGCCGCGTCGCGGTCGCGCACCTCGAAGGTCAACTCCACCGAGCTGCTGCTGGGGCGCTCGGCCAGCATCGCCACCGACACCGGCAGTTCGCTCATTTCCCCGGCCGGTATGACGAACTCGGTCTTGCCATGCAGCACGTAGCCATCGGCGTCCACCAGGCGGAGTTGGTAGTGCCGAACCTGTTGGGTCTTGTTGATGACCTTGAGCAGGTAGATGTTTTCGATCTGGCCTTGGGCATTCTCGCGGAACAGCCCGCGATCCTTGATCACGTCCAGCGACACCATCGGGCGCAACTGCAAGGCCAGCAGCAACGCGCCGATCATCACCAGCAGGGCTGCCGCATAGCCCAGCAGGCGCGGGCGCAACCCGTGTGTGGTACCGCCTTGCAGGGTGTGCTCGGACTTGTAGCCGATCAGGCCGCGGGCATAGCCCATCTTGTCCATGACATCGTCGCAGGCATCGATACAGGCGGCGCAGCCGATACAGGCCATCTGCAAGCCATCGCGAATGTCGATACCGGTGGGGCACACCTGCACACACAGGGTGCAGTCAATGCAGTCGCCCAGGCCCTGGGCCTTGTAGTCGCTGTCTTTCCGGCGCGCCCCGCGCCCTTCGCCACGGCGTGGGTCGTAGGCCACCGCCAGGGTGTCCTTGTCGAACATCACGCTCTGGAAGCGCGCATAGGGGCACATGTGCATGCACACCGCCTCGCGCAGCCAGCCGGCGTTCAGGTAGGTGGCCCCGGTGAAGAACAGCACCCAGAACAGCGGCACGCCGCCCAGTTGCAGGGTCGCCAGTTCGGCGGCGAGTGGGCGAATGGGCGTGAAGTAGCCAACGAACGTAAGCGCTGTGAGCACCCCGATGGACAGCCACAGGCCGTGCTTGACGGTGCGGCGTGTCAGTTTTTCCAGCGACCAGGGCGCAGCGGCCAGTTTGATGCGCTGGTTGCGATCGCCTTCGGTGACTTTCTCGCACCACATGAACAGCCAGGTCCAGACGCTTTGCGGGCAGCTGTAGCCGCACCACACGCGGCCTGCGAACACGGTGATGGCGAACAGGCCGAAGGCGCAGATGATCAACAGTGCCGACAGCAGGATGAAGTCCTGGGGCCAGAACGTGGCGCCGAAGATGTGGAACTTGCTTTCGGCCACGTCCCATAGCACCGCCTGGCGGCCGTTCCAATCCAGCCAGGCAGTGCCGAAGAACAGCGCGAACAGCAGGCCGGCAAAGCCGATCCGCAGGTTGCGGTAAAAACCGGTGAAGCTGCGGGTATGGATGTGTCCATCGCTGTGGCGCTTGGCCCTGCCGGTTGCAGGGGCGCCGACCTCGATGACGCGCAAGGGGATTCTCTCGCTCATGCTGGGGTGCTCGTCAGGCCTCGATCAGGCCTGGGCACTATGGCGCTGGAGCTGTTTTCAGCACAGTCTCAGGAAGCGCTGAAAAAACCGTATCAGATGCGCGACAAAACCCGCGCAACCCTTAGATTACTGAGCCCGGCACGCTGCTTTTCAAATGCCTGCGACTATCCACCGCACCTGCGACCGTCAGGGCATCGGCCTCGGATTCGGTGATCGGTACGCGGGCGCCCTGGACCAGGGCCACCGACATGCGCATCTGCTCGTCGGTGATGATCTCGACCTCGGGGCCGGGCGCTTCAATGAGCAGGTCGGGGCCGGTAAGGGTGCAGCGGCCGGTGTTTTCGTCGATTACAACAGGCATGGCGGTGTCCTCCGGAGGGGGTCTTCAGGTGTGACCGCAGTAGGTGCGCGGTTGCTGCATCGGGCCGCTGAGCGGATGCGTGGGCACTGTGCGAGGGCCGTGCGGTCAAGGTCTTAGGCGGCTGCGTTGGGTGTGCCTGCACCCCGGACGCCCTGAAGAGCGGCAAAGTACCCATAGGCGCGGGCTTGCCCGCGAAGCAGTCAATGTCCAGGCGCAGACCGCTCACCATCGGAGAGGCAAACCGTGTGGCAAAACGTATGGCAGGCCGTACAGGCCGAATTCACCGACATTACCGACGAACAGGAGGTCGCGCGGATTCTCGTGCGCCTGCTGATGGCCGCGCTGCTGGGCGCGGTGCTGGGTTTTGAGCGCGAGCACAAGGGCAAGTCGGCCGGGGTGCGCACGCATATGCTGGTATCGTTGGGCGCTGCGCTGTTCGTGCTCGCACCGAGCATGGCCGGGGCAGACGAGCAGGCCTTGAGCCGGGTGATTCAGGGCATCGTCGCGGGGATCGGGTTCCTGGGGGCGGGCACCATTCTCAAGGGCAACGGCCGCGACACCAGCCACGTCAAGGGCCTTACCACGGCGGCCGGGTTGTGGATGACGGCGGCGATCGGTACGGCGGCGGGCATGGGGCGCGAGGCAACGGCGTTGATCAGCACCGTGCTGGCGCTGTTGGTACTGAGCACCATGCCGGCACTGGTGGACAAGCTCGAAGGCGCGAACGAAGAGAAACAGCGGGAGGAGGGCAGGAAGCACTGAGGGGAGCCGAAGCTCCCCTCAAAGGCGTTGTTGCGTGCTCTTTTTATTATTGGAAACCGGCCTTTTGTTGTTTTTGTCAGCCAGTTTCTGTAGCAAGGCCCCCATGCGGGGCCAAGAGCAAACGTATTTTTTTGAGCGCTGACCTGCTTTCACCCCGAAGGGTCCGATCCTGACTGCCGCTACCTGAAGGTAGTTTTATTGTTCTGTGTCAGGCCGCGAGGCAATCCCCTGGAAGGCACGTCGACTCCAAAAAAATCTGCTTGCTGCGCCTCTGCCGTGTTGTTCTTGTTATGTCAGAGCCGGTGCATGTTGTTTTTATTGGGGTGTCGCTATTTTTTTATTTTTGTTGTGCTCGAGATAAAGCAGTTGCCATGCCAACTTTTTAAAGCTCTTTAAAATCAATGGCTTGGTATTTTTCGGTGGTCGCGACTCTTCTGAGAATCTGTCGAATTGTTTCCGTGTTACCCGATTTTTCACTGCACGACCGTGACCGGGTAACACTCCACCCACACCCCTGTGACACCCGTGTGACGTGCTTACCGGGCGAGGCGCGCCCTGGCGACCCGCGAGCCGCTGCTGCGGGCCAGCACCTGGCTGATACGCTGGCCGGCGGCGATCAGTCGGTCGAGGTCGATACCGGTGTCGATACCCAGGCCCTGCATCAGGTACACCAGGTCTTCGGTGGCGACATTGCCGGTGGCGCCCTTGGCGTAGGGGCAGCCGCCCAAGCCTGCGACCGAGCTGTCGAACACCCGGATGCCTTCGAGCAGGCTGGCGTACACATTGGCCAAGGCCTGGCCGTAGGTGTCGTGGAAGTGGCCGGCGAGCTGTTCACGGGGCACCAGGGCCGAGACCACCTCGAACAGGCGGCGGGTGTCGCCGGCGGTGCCAGTGCCGATGGTGTCGCCCAGTGATACCTCATAGCAGCCCATGTCATACAGGGCCCTGGCCACGGGGGCGACCTGCTCGGCGGCGACCTTGCCTTCATAGGGGCAGCCCAGCACGCACGACACATAGCCGCGCACCCGCACCCCATGCTGCTGCGCGGCCTGCATGATCGGCTCGAAGCGCGCCAGGCTTTCGCTGATCGAGCAATTGATGTTGCGTTGGGAAAATGCCTCCGACGCCGCCGCGAACACCGCCACCTCCTTCACGCCCGCCGCCATGGCGTCCTCGAAACCCCGCAGGTTGGGGGCAAGGGCCGCATAGGTAACGCCTGCGCGCTGACCGATGCCGGCGAACACCTCGGCGGACCCCGCCATCTGCGGTACCCACTTGGGCGAGACAAAGCTGCCCACTTCTATGTAGGAGAGGCCGGCGTCGGTAAGGTCATCCACCAGACGCACCTTGTCGGCGACGCTGATGGGCTGGGCTTCGTTCTGCAGGCCGTCGCGCGGGCCGACTTCGACCAGGCGCACTGTTGCGGGCAATGACATGGCGGGGTTCCTGTGGCGGGTCAACGGTGGTCTTGGGGCTTGGGCGCCAGGGTAGCGGCCAGGGCCTGCTCGCAGCGCTCCTGGGCCGTGTCCAGCTCCAGGTGCATCTGTTGGATGTCGAGCATCTGTTGTTCCAGCTGGGCGCGGCGTTCGGTGATCTTGGCGAGCATGCTGTTGAGCTGCTTGAGGTTGCCGCTGCTGGGGTCGTACAGCTCGATCAGCTCGCGGCATTCGGCGAGCGAGAAGCCGATGCGCTTGCCGCGCAGGATCAGCTTGAGGGTGACCTTATCGCGTGCCGAGTAGATCCGCTCCAGGCCACGACGCTCGGGGCTGAGCAGGCCTTGCTCTTCATAGAAACGGATCGCCCGGGTGGTGATGTCCAGCTCGCGGGACAAATCGGAGATGCTGTAGGTCTGGCTGCTCATGCTCGGGCTCGCGGGAGGGTGTTGGGCCTAACCTAAAGGCAGGTTTACGTATACGTCAAGCGGCGAGTGCGCTTGCGCCCGGATCAAGCGCAGCCTGTATCCTACTGCCCATGTTTACCTCGGCTACAGGAAGGAAGTGGTTTGGCAGCTCACCCACACCGATTGTCGCGCCTTGTCGGGTTGCTGTGCCTGGCAACCGCCAGCCTCTGTTGCAGCGCGGACGTTGCAGTCGCACCGCCCGTCCCGGAACGGGGCTCCGGCTACCGCACAGGCCTTGTGGCCACCCACGCCGACCGCCACATGGCGGCGTCGGCCAACCCGCTGGCCAGCGCGGCAGGCCGTGAGATGTTGCGCGCCGGTGGCAGCGCCATCGATGCGGCGATTGCCATGCAGGCAGTGCTTACCCTGGTAGAGCCGCAGTCCAGCGGTATCGGCGGCGGAGCGTTCATCCTGTATTGGGATGGTCAGCGCGTGCAGGCTTTCGATGGCCGCGAAACCGCCCCGGCAGGGGTCGACGAGCACCTGTTCCAGCACGCCGACGGGCGTCCCATGGGCTTTCGCGAGGCGCAGATAGGTGGGCGCTCGGTGGGTGTGCCGGGGGTGTTGCGGGCCTTGGAAATGGCCCATGGGCAGCACGGCAAGCTGCCCTGGAAGACCCTGTTCGCCCCAGCCATCGCCTTGGCCGAGGAGGGCTTTGCGGTCTCGCCGCGCTTGCACGGATTGCTGGCTGAAGACCCCTACATCGCAGACTCTGCGGCGATGGCGCGGTACTTTCTCGACGCCGACGGCAAGCCACTGGCGATCGGCAAGCGGCTGCGCAACCCGGACCTGGCACGCACCTTCAAGCTGATTGCACAACAGGGCGCGCAGGCGTTCTATACCGGCGAGCTGGCCCAGGCCATGGTGCAGGCCGTTGGCGCCCACCCCAACCCTGGGCGCCTGTCGCTGGACGACCTGCGCCAGTACCAGGCCCGCCAACGCCAGCCCGTGTGCGGCCCGTACAAGGCCTGGCGAGTGTGCGGCATGCCGCCGCCGTCCTCGGGTGGAGTGGCGGTGTTGCAGACCCTGGGGATCCTCGAGGCGGTGCAACGCCAAGACCCGCAGTTGGACCTGGCCGCCCTGGCGCCCAGCAAGAGCGCCTCGGCAGCGGGCCTGGAGCCCAAGCCGCTGGCCGTGCACCTGATCGCCGAGGCCGAGCGCCTGGCCTTTGCCGACCGCGCGCTGTACCTGGCCGACAGCGACCACGTGGCGGTCAACCTCAAGGGCCTGATCGACCCTGGCTACCTGGCCGGCCGCGCCCGCCTGATCGGTGAACACAGCCTCAAGCGCGCCGAGCCAGGCAATCCGCCGGGCCCGGCAATGGCCCTGGCACCGGACCGCTCGCCGCTGCGCATGTCCACCTCTCATGTGTCCGCGGTGGATGCCTACGGCGGCGCAGTGGCCATGACCACCTCGGTCGAGGCGGCTTTCGGCGCGCACATCATGGTCGGAGGCTTTCTGCTGAATAACCAGCTGACCGACTTTTCCTTCATACCCCACGAGGGCGACCGGCCTGTGGCCAACCGGGTGGCAGCAGGCAAGCGGCCGCTGTCGTCGATGTCGCCAACCCTGGTGTTCGATGGCGCCGACGGTGCCCTGCTGGCCAGCCTCGGCTCGCCCGGGGGCTCGCAGATCATCGGTTATGTGAACAAGACGCTGATCGGCCTGCTGGATTGGCAGCTCGACCCCCAGGCGGCGATCAACCTGCCCAACTTCGGCAGCCGCAATTTCAGTACCGAAGTAGAGGCGGGGCTGGCGAGCCAGGCGCTGATAGATGCACTGCGCGAGCGTGGCCATGAGGTAACGCCGATGGAAATGACCAGTGGCACCCAGGTCATCCAGCGCACCGACAGCGGCTGGCGCGCAGGGGCCGACCCCCGGCGCGAAGGCGTAGCGCTTGGGGATTGAGCGTGCTAGAAGTCAGCCTGGTCATTTGAAAGTTGAATACGAAGATGTCTATAGGCGTGAAATCGAATAGGGTGCTGTTCGACCTCGACCTGCTGCGGGCGATTGTCGCGGTCGCCGACTGCGGCAGTTTCACTACGGCAGCGGCGCGCCTGCACTCGACCCAGTCGACCATCAGCCAGAAGGTGCGCCGTCTGGAGGACATGGTCGGCCACCGCTTGCTGGTGCGCGGCAACCGTGACGTGCTGCCTACCGACGCGGGGCAGACCTTGCTGGGTTACGCCCGTCACATGCTTGCGCTGAACGACCAGATGCTCGAGGCCCTGGCCGGTGCCAGGGTGGGCATGACCGTGCGCCTCGGCGTGCCCGAGGACTTCGTCGGCGGGCGCACCACCAACGCCTTGTCGGCGTTCAGCCGCAGCCACCCGCAGGTCAAGCTGGAAGTCACCAGCGGTCTGTGTCGCGACCTCAGCCAGGCCTACGACAACGGCGAGCTCGACCTGGTGCTGCTCAAGCAGCGACGCAACAGCCGCGAGGGCGTAGCCTGCTGGCCGGAGCGCTTGCAGTGGATCGATAGCGCACGCATGCCGTCCTTCGACCTCGATCCGGTGCCCTTGGTGACGTTTCCGCCGCGCGGGCTGTACCGCGACGACATGATCGGCGCGATCGAAGGCATGGGGCGACGCTGGCGCATCAGCTTCACCAGTTCGAGCTTGTCCGGCATTCAGGCGGCAGTGGCCGATGGCATGGGCGTCAGCCTGCTGCCGCCGCGCGCGGCGACGGCAGAGCATCGGGTGTTGGGCAGTGCCGAGGGGCTGCCGGAGGTGGACAGCTACGAGATGGTCATCATGCACCGGCCGACGGCCGATGGGATGGTCAAGGCATTGGCCGGGGTGTTGACCGAGTTGCTGGCGGTGCGGGCGACTTGATGGAATGGGGGCGCGATGTGTGCGCTTTCGCCTTTTGGCGCCGCTGATATCGAGCGCCGCGCGGGCAGCGCTCGATCTTCAGGCCGCAGGAAAACTCAAGCGAACACCCGCCTCACCCCTGCATCCGCTCGATCAACGCCCACAACCGTGGGTCGTTGTAATCCTCGATCACCAACCGCGCCCCTGCCTCCAGAAGCCGCTCGGCGCTCTGGGTTGTCGCCAACCCCACGGTAAAGATCCCCGCATCCACCGCCGCCTTCACCCCCGGCAGCGAGTCCTCGAACGCCAGCGCCTCGCCAGCTTCTGCCTGCAGGCACTGCAACCCAGTGAGGTAGGGCAGTGGATCAGGCTTGGCGCGCGCCAGCTCGTCGGACACCAGCACATGGCTGAACCACTCGCCGATGCCCATGGCCGACAGCATGTGCTCGGCATTCAAGCGCGGTGCGTTGGTCACCACGCATTTGCCAATGCCATGGCGCTTGGCGTGCTCGAGCAGGCGCAGCAGCCCTGGCATGGGTTCGAGCGCGGGCGACAGCTCGCGGAACAGCGCTTCCTTGTGCTCGGCCAGTGCCTGGCGCTGATCGGCATCGATGCCAGGGAACAGGTCGGCGAACAGCAGCGCGTTGGAGCGCCCGCTGACCTGAGCGTTGAACTGCTCCTGGGTCAGTTCGCGGCCGTCATGGTCGTACAACAGCTTGCGAAACGCTTGCAGGTGCAGGGTGTCGGTGTCGGTCAGGGTGCCATCGAGGTCGAACAGCAAGGCAGTCAGCATCGGGGTATCCAGAAATCGTGATTAGTCCATTGGCTTGGCATTCATCCTTCGCCAAGCGGGCGTTGCTCGCCTGAAGCAAGGGCGGAATCTGAGCATTTCACATCACGTGCGTCAACCAGCCCTGGCGCCAGGCGGCGCAGCGGCGTGATGGCCAACCCCAGGCAAGCCAGCGCCATATAGGCCATGCCGGCCACGGCGAACAGCAGGCTCAGGCCACCCACCTTGGCAACGCCCAACCAGGGGGCCAGCGTGGCTTGCAGCGCGCCATGCTTGGCCATCCACGGGATGGCCCAAGCGTCGGCCAGCACCCCGGCGCCCAAGGCACCCAATGGCAAGGCCAGCAGGCACACCACTTGCCGTGCCGACAGCACGCGGCCGAGCACTGCCTGGGGCACGCTGCGTTGCCAGAAGCTCTGGTCGCTGCTGGTGCTCAGGGAGAAACAGCCGAAGGCCACGAACGCCGCCCCATACAGCAGCACCGGCGAGTTGCTGCCACCGATCAGCAGCACGCTGGCCCCCAGCGCCAGGTCGGCGAGCAGGAGGGTCCTCACCAGGCGCTGCGGCGGGCGCGCCACTACCCACAAGGAGCCCGCGAGCATGCCTAGGCCGCCGCAGGTCATCAGCGTTCCCAGTACTAGCACCGAATGGCGTTCCAGCACCAAGGGCGACAGCAGCGCCGAGGCCAACCCCAGCATCAGGTGCTCCAGGCCCAGGTAGCCCAGCAATACCCACAACGCCGGGCGCCCGCGCAGCACGGCCAGTACCGCTGGCAACCCGCCAGCGGCTGCACCCCGGCCTGCGGGTTGGGCGCGCACGGCCCTGGCGAGCCAGGCCAGGCACAGCAGCACGCTGGCCGAGGCCAGCACCGCGCCCACATCCAACAGCAGCAACCCCGGCACGCCGATGCTGGCCAGCAGCACGGCGGCGAGTGTCGGCGCGACCAACTGCGGCAAGCCGGTCATCAATTGCATCAGCCCGTTGGCCCGGCCAATCGCCTGGGCGCTGCTCAATATCCGTGGAATCGCCGCCTGGCAGGTGAGCATGCGCACTGTCAGGCAGCTGGAATTGAGCGTGGCGAAGGCGTACACCTGCCAGTGGCCCAGGGTGCCGCGCTCGAATGACCACCACAGGGCCAAGGCCGCCAGGCCGCTGACCGCCTCGACCAGCAACAGGATGCTGCGCGCCTCGCAGCGATCCACCAGCCAACCGGCCACGGGCGCCAGCAGCAGGCCGGGCAAGGCCGACAAGGCGATGACCCAGGCATAGTCGGTGATGCTGGCCTGCTGTTGCAGCAACCACACCCCCAGGCTGAAGGCTGCCAAGGCCGAGCCCAGGGTGGATACCACCTGGCCGGCCCAGGCCCACAGCCAGGGCTTGAGCGAAGGTTCACTCCTCATGGCTGAGCCGTGCCTCCAGTGCTGGCCAGTAATGCCGCAGGTGCGCGGCCAGCCTTGGCGCCGCAGCGGCCTTGAGCATCGACAGGTGGTCGCAGCCTTCGAGTACCTGATGCTGGCAATCGCTCGCCAACACCGCCCAACCCTCGAAGCGCTGCGCGTGCCGTGGTTCGGCCTCGATCAGCACCACGGCCCCGGTGTAGACCGACGCGGGCTGGTAGGCCGTGGCCAGGTTGGCATGGAACACCCGCAGCGGGCCTTGCAGCACATCCTCGCGCGCTTGCGCAGGCATCAGCCCGACAGCTTGCATGCGTGCCAGCAGTTGCGCGCATTGCGCATCCGGCTCCAGGCTGGCCAGTTGGTCGATGTCCAGGCCCAGGCTGCGACCGGCGTCCATCTCCAGCAGGTCGACATAGCGGGCCAGGGTGGCACGTGCACTGTCGGCCAGCGGCTTGCCGGGCACCGAGCTGTCGAGCAACAGCACCGGGGCGACCTGCGCACCGTCGGCCTGCAACTGGCGGGCGACCTCGAAGGCCAGCCAGCCGCCGAACGAATGCCCCAGCAGGTAGTAGGGGCCGTTGGGTACCTGTGCACGGATTTCTCGTACATAGGCACTGGCTGCGGCTTGCACCGTGGCATGAGGTTCGCGTTGACCGTCCGAACCGCGCGCTTGCAGGCCGATTACCGTCAGTTTCCGGTCCAGTTGCTGCAACAGCGGCATGAAGCTCGACACATTGGCACCCGCCCCCGGAATCATGAACAGGCAAGGCGCACCCGGGGCGCCGCTTTGCAGTACCAGGCTGGCCCGCGGGCCAGCCTGGGGCACTGCGTTCTGCTCGGTGCCGTTCAGGGCCTGCTGCAGCGCGTTGGCCAACTGTTGCAGCGGTTTTTCCTCACGCAGGATCGACCAGTGATCGCCGTCGATCGATCGTTCGAGCAGCTTGGCGCCCAACAAGGCATGCCAATCGGCGCCAGGCTCGCCGATACCTGGCACCTGCCGCGAGGCGCTGAACAAGTGCACTGGCATGCCCAGCGGCACGGGCCGGTAGCGGACCATGGCATTGCGCAGGGCAACGTTCAGCCGCACGCGGCGCGCCAGCTCACGGCGGTCGAAGCCCGCTGGCAACCAACCCTGGGCCTGGGCGGTGGCGATCACCGCGTCCAGGTCGAGGTTGGCATGGCGTTGGGCGTCGGCGGCCCAGTGCTGCGCCAGGTAGCCCAGCAACTGCTGGCGCAGGCTGTCCTCGTCCAGGCCAGGCGACACCGGCTCGGCACGCAGCGCACCGGGTTGGCTGCTGTCGATCATGCCGAGGAACGCCACCGGGCAATCTTCGCCCAGCAGTTGACGGGCTATTTCATAGGCCAGCACACCGCCCGCCGACCAGCCCGCCAGGCGGTACGGCCCTTGTGGCTGGACACTGCGCAGCAATGCCACGTAACGCTTGGCCAGGGTCTGGTTGTCGATGCCATCGTCCAGCTCGGCGGCAGCCTGGATCGCATAGACACCCAGTGTCGGTTCCAGGTACTGGGCCAGCCGGGCGTAGGGCAGTGCCTCCCCGGTGCCTTCGTGGATGAAGAACAGCGGTGCCTGTTCTGCGCTGCCCGCACGTATGCACAGAAGGCCCTGGGCAGTGGCCTGGGCGATGTCCAGGCTGACCACCTGTTCGGCCAGGGCGGCCAGGTCCTGGGCGTTGAACAGGGCACCGATGGTCACGTCCAACCCTTGTTCGCGCAGGCCGTCGAGCAACTGCACCAGCAGCAGCGAATGGCCGCCCAGGGCGAAGAAGTTGTCGCGGCGGCCCACCTGCTCGACACCCAGCAGCTTCGCCCACAGCTGGGCAAGGCGCGTTTCCACGGCACCTATTGGCACTTCGAAGGCATGTTGTTGCAGGGCCTGCTGGTCGGGCGCGGGCAAGGCGCGGCGGTCGAGCTTGCCGTTGGCGGTCAGCGGCCACTGCGCCAGTTGCACGAAGGCAGACGGGAGCATGTGCGCCGGCAACTGCTCGGCCAGCGCCGCACGCACCGTGCCGGGCGGCAGATGCTGGCCAGGCTCGGCCAGCAGGTAGGCCACCAGGCGCGGATCGCCAGGCTCGTCCTGGCGCGCCAGCACCACGGCCGAGCGCACGCCTGGCAGGGCGCCGAGGCGGGCCTCGATCTCGCCCAACTCGATGCGAAAGCCGCGCACCTTGACCTGTTGGTCGTTGCGGCCCAGGTACTGCAAGGTGCCGTCGGCCTCCCAGCGCGCCAGGTCGCCGGTCTTGTACAGGCGCAGGCCTTCGCCACCGGCAAAGCGCGCCGGAAGGAAGCGCTCGGCATCCAATGCAGGACGGTTCAGGTAGCCACGGGCAAGGCCTGGTCCGGCGACATGCAGTTCGCCCACCACGCCCCTTGGCACCAGTTCGCCATGGTCATCGAGCAGGTACAACTGCAAGTCGGGGATCGGCTGGCCGATGGGCGCCAGCCCAGCCTGGGCATGGCAGTGCGCGGCGGTTATTGGCTGGTAGGTGACGTGCACGGTGGTCTCGGTGATGCCGTACATGTTCACCAGGCGCGTGGCCTGGCTGTCGGGCCGTTCGAACCAGGGGCGCAGTGCCGCAGCGTCGAGGGCCTCGCCACCGAAGATGATGCAGCGCAAGCGGTGCGCTTGGGGCGCGGTCTGTTTCATCCAGGCGTAGAACGCGCTGGGGGTCTGGTTGAGCACGGTGACGCCGGTCTCGACCACCAAGTCGTAGAAGTCCTGGGGGCTGCGCGAGGTGAGGTAGGGCACCACTACCAGACGGCCGCCGTGCAGCAGCGCACCCCAGATTTCCCAAACCGAGAAATCGAAGGCGAAGGAGTGGAACAGGCTCCAGGTATCGTGCTCGTCGAAGCCGAACCAGGCGTCGGTAGCGCTGAACAGCCGCAGCACGGCGTGGTGCTCGATCATCACGCCCTTCGGCTCGCCGGTGGAGCCGGAGGTGTAGATGATGTAGGCCAGGTCGCGGTCGCTGGCCCTGGGGTCTGCGGCCAGGTCGTGGGCCGGTAGCGTCGCCCAGTTGCTGGCGTGCGGGTCCAGGGACACCACGCGGCAGGGCGCCGGCAATTGCAGCGCCTCTGGCAGTACATCGACGGTCAGCAGCACCGCGGGGGTGCTGTCGGCGAGGATGAAGTTCAGGCGTTGTGCTGGGTACACAGGGTCCAGCGGCACATAGGCGCCCCCGGCCTTCAGGGTCGCGAGAATACCCACCAGCATGTCCAGCCCGCGTTCGGTGTGGATCGCCACGCGTACATCCGGGCCCACGCCCAGGGTTCGCAGGTGGCGGGCCAGGCGGTTGGCGCGCTGGTTGAGCGCCTGGTAGCCAAGGGTCTGCTCCTGGTACTGCACGGCGATGGCGTACGGGCGAAGCGCCGCCTGGGCCTCGAAGTGCTGGTGCAGGCGTTCGCCAGTGGGCCGGGCGAGCCTGACCGTGGGGTTGAAGCCATGCAGCAATTGCTCGCGTTCGGCCTGGCTGAGCAGGTCGATACGGGCCACGGCCTGGCGGTCGTTCTTGACCATCGCCCGCAGCACGGCCAACAGCGCCTGCCAATGGCGCGCCACGGTGTCGGCATCGAACAGCGCGGTGGCGTAGTTGAAGCCGCCCTCGATCACCCCGTCAGCCTCGTGCACATCCAGCGCCAGGTCGAACTTCGCTGTGGTCACCGGTGCGCCCACGCCTTGCAGGTGCAGGCCGTTGCCCAGGTCGAGGTTGCCCTGGGGGGCGTTCTGCCAGGCCAGCATCAGTTGGAAGATCGCGTTGTGGGCTTGCGAGCGCGGCGGGTTGAGCGCTTCGATCACTTGCTCGAACGGCAGGTCCTGGTGCTCCTGGGCGGCCAGCGCCAGGCCCTTGACCTGGGCCAGCAGCTCACCGACCTGCAGGCGTTCGCCCAGGTCGATGCGCAGGGCCTGGAAGTTGACGAAGAAGCCGATCAGCGCCTCCAACTCCACCCGGGGACGGTTGGCCACCGGCGAGCCTATCACCACCTCGCTCTGCCCCGAGAAGCGGCTGACCACCACCGCCCAGGCTGCCAGCAAGGTCATGTACAGGGTGGTGCCGTGGCGTTGGCCGAGGGCCTTCAGGGCGTGGGTCAAGTCGGCGTCGATGCGTACCGGCAGGCTGGCCCCGGCGTAGTCCTGCCGGGCCGGTCTCGGGCGGTCGGTGGGCAGGGTGACGCAGGTTGGCGCGCCGGCCAGGTGAGCCTGCCAATAGGCGCGCTGGCGTTGCAGCTCCTGCTCTTGCAGCCATTGGCGTTGCCACTGGCTGTAGTCGCCGTACTGGCGCGCCAGCGGCGGCAACGGGTCGCCCCGGCCTTGGCTGAAGGCCTGGTAGAGGCGCGAGAACTCCTCGGTGAGCACGCCCATGGACCAACCATCCGAGACCAGATGGTGCACGGTCACCAACAACACATGGTCATCGTCGCCCAGACGCAGCAGGCGTGCGCGAATCGGCCATTGGCAGGTCAGGTCGAACGGCTGGCCGGCTTGCTCGGCGCACAGCGTTTGCCAGTCGGCGGCGCCCGGCAAGGTCAGGTCGAGGGTTTCGAGGCCCAGGGCGCGTGGCGGGTCGATTACCTGGCGCGCACTGCCTGCGATGCTGACGAAGCGGGTGCGCAGGCTTTCGTGGCGCGCCACGATGGTGTCCAGAGCGCGCTGCAACGCAGCGGTGTCCAGGTTGCCTTGCAGGCGCAGCCCGGCGGGCATGTTGAAGGCGGCCGTGGCATCAGGGTTCAGTTGCTGGATCAGCCAGAGGTTCTGTTGCGCGAACGACAGCGGTAGCGGCTGGCTGCGGTCGGCTTCCAGCAGTGGCCCCAGGCGGCTGTGCCCGGCGCTGGCCAGCGCTTCGGCCAACGCGTGCAGGCGTGGCTGGGCGAACACGCTCGACAAAGGCACCTCCAGGCCGAGGCGATGACGCACCTGGGCGAGCAGGCGCAGCGCCAGCAGCGAATGGCCGCCCAGGCTGAAGAAGTCATCGTCGCGACCAATCGGCTCGACCCCCAGCAGCTCGCTCCAGATCGCTGCCAGGGTAGTTTCCAGCTCGCCTTGTGGTGCGCTGTAGGCGGTCTGGGCGAAAGCCTCCGGGGCCGGTTCGGGCAGGCGCCGACGGTCGACCTTGCCATTGCTGGTGACCGGTAGCGCCGGCAGTTGCACAAAGGCGCTGGGCAGCATGTAGTCGGGCAGGCGCTCGCTCAGCTGGCTGCGCAGGCGCATGGGCGACAAGGCCTGCTCGGCACTGAAGTAGGCGACCAGGCGCGGCGCGCCCTGGTTGCCCGGCAGCACCACGACCACCGACTCGCGCAGCCCCGGCAACTGGTCGAGGCGGCTTTCCACTTCGGTCAGTTCCACCCGATAGCCACGGATCTTCACTTGCAGGTCGTTGCGCCCCAGGTACTGCAACTCGCCGCTGGCGGTCCAGCGGGCCAGGTCGCCGGTCTTGTAGAGGCGTGCACCCGGGGTGTGGTCGAACGGGTGGTCGATGAAGCGCTCGGCGGTCAGGTCCTGGCGGTTCAGGTAGCCCTGGGCCAGGGCCGTGCCGGCCACGTGCAGTTCGCCTACCGCGCCTTGCGCCACCCACTGCCCGTGGCTGTCGAGCAGGTAGACCTGGGTGTTGGCGATCGGCTTGCCGATCACCGGTACGTCAGGCCATTGGTCGGGGTCGGCGGGCAGGGTGTGGGTGCACACGACGTGGGTTTCAGTCGGCCCATAGTGGTTGTGCAGGCGCGCCTGGGGGTGCTGCTTGAACAAGGCACGTATCGCGCCGTTGATGCGCAGCGCCTCGCCCGCGACGGCCACGTCGCGCAGCAGCGGCAGGTCGACGGGGGCCTCGACCCAGCTGTCGGCCAGCGCCGCCAAGGCGATGTAAGGCAGGAACAGGCGCTCGATGCGTGCCTGGGCCAGCCACTGCGGCAGGTTGGCCAGGTCCATGCGCTGGGCCTCATCCAGCAGCACCAGGGTGCCGCCGCTACCGAGGGTCGAAAAGATTTCCTGGAACGCCACATCGAAGCCGAGGGCTGCGAATTGCAAGGTACGAGCCGGCCCTTGCAAGGCCTGTTCGGCCTGCCAGGCCAGCAGGTTGCTCAGCGCCAGGTGGCCCATGGCAACGCCCTTTGGCAGCCCGGTGGAGCCGGAGGTGTACATCACGTAGGCCAGGTCATGCGGGCCGGCCTGGCCGAGCGCGGGCGTTTGCGCCGCAGGCGTGCGGTTGGCGGACAGGCGTACCTGCATCGCCGTGCAATCGTCACCGCACTGCAACGCCTCGACCCGCTGTGCATCCCACAGCAGCAGGCACGGCTGGCAGTCCTCGACGATGCCCTGGCGCCGCGCCAGCGGCTGGCTGGGGTCGAGTGGCACGTAGGCGGCGCCGGTCTTCAGCGTGGCGAGCAGCGCCAGCACCATCTCCAGGCTGCGAGGCAAGTGGATGGCCACGCGCTGGCCTGGGCCTGCGCCTTGCGCGAGCATTTCCCAGGCCAGCTGCGTGGCCTGGCGGTCAAGTTCGGCATAGCTCAGGGCCCGGCCGTGCAGTTCCACCGCGATGGCCTGCGGTTGCAGGCGCGCCTGGCGCTCGAACGGCTGGTGCACCCAGCCGGCCTCGGCGTAGGGGGTGGGCGCCGGGTTGAGCGCATGCACCAGGCGTTCGCGCTCCTTGATATCGACCAGGGCGAGCTGGGGCAGCGCTTGCCGGTCGTCATGGCACAACTGGCGCAGCACGTTGGCCAGGTAGCCCCAATGATGCTGCACGCTGGACGCATCGAACAGCGCCGTGGCGTAGTTCAGGCCGCCGACGATGCAGCCGTCGGCCTCGTACAGCTCGAGGGACAGGTCGAACTGCGCGGTGCTTTGCTCGGCGGCCAGCACCGTCAGGCTCAGGCCGTCCAGGTCGAGGGTGCTGCGCGGGGCGTTCTGCCAGGCGAACAGCACCTGGAACACCGGGCTGTGGGCCAGGGAGCGCGGTGGGTTGAGGGCCTCGACCACGTGTTCGAACGGCACGTCCTGGTGGGCCTGGGCCTGCAAGGCGTGCTCACGCACCTGGGCCAGCAGTTGGCTCACGTCCTGTTGCGCGTTCACGTCGATGCACAGCGCCTGGGTATTGACGAAGAAGCCGATCAGCGGCTCGACCTCGCTGCGTGTGCGGTTGGCCACCGGAGTGCCGACCACCACGCGTTCCTGGCCGGCCAGGCGCCCCAGCACCAAGGCCCAGGCGGCCAGCAGAGTCATGTACAGCGAGGTGCCGTGGCGCAGGCTGAGGGCCTTGAGGGCGGCGCTGGTGTCGGCATCCAGGGCCACCGGCAGGCGGGCGCCGGCAAAATCCTGGCGCGCTGGGCGCGGGCGGTCGGTGGGCAGGTCGAGGCGCTCGGGGGCCTGTTGCAGGTGTTCCAGCCAATAGGCCAGTTGTGCGTCGCCGCGCGCGCCGGCCAGCCAGTCTCGTTGCCAGGCGGCATAGTCGGCGTATTGGATCGCCAGGGCGGGCAGCGGGTCGGCCTGGCCTTGGCGCAGCGCCTTGTACAGCGCCGAGAGTTCGTCGACCAGCACGCCGATCGACCAGCCGTCGGCAATGATGTGGTGCAGGGTCAATTGCAGCACATGGCTGTGGCTATCCTGACGCACCAGCAGCACGCGCAGCAGTGGGCCTTCGCTCAGCGAGAAGGGCTGGGCGGCGTCTTGGGCGAGGGTGGTCTTGAGGTCGCCGGCCTTTTCCAACCGCGAAAATGCCCAGTGCGGTTGTGCGTGGATGACTTGGCGTACCTCGCCATTCGTTTCGCTGAAGGTGGTGCGCAACACGCTGTGGCGCTCGACAATGCGCGCCAGGGCCGCTTGCAGCGCGTGCTCATCCAGCACGCCGTTCAGGCGCAGGGCGCCGCTGATGTGGTAGGCAGCGCTTGCCTGAGCGTCCAGGCGGGCGATGAACCACAGGCGCTGTTGGGCGAACGACAAGGGCCGTTCGGCCTGCTCGGGCAGCACGGTGATCGGAGCCAGGGCGCTGTGGGTGGCAGTGCTCATCAGCGCTGCCAGCTCGGCGACGGTGGGGTGTGCGTACAAGGTTGCCAGCGGCAGTTCCAGGCCCAGGCGCTGGCGCACCCGCGAGACCCACTGCACCGCCAGCAATGAATGCCCGCCCAGTTCGAAGAAGTGGTCATGACGCCCGACCTGGGCGACGCCCAGCAGCTCGCGCCAGATCTCGGCCATGCGGGTTTCCTGCTCCCCGCGTGGCGCCTCGAAGGCTTGGCTGGCCCAGGTGTCTTCGCCCGGCACTGGCAGCGCGGCACGGTCGAGCTTGCCATTGGGCGTCAGTGGCAGGGTCGCCAGGGGCAGCACTTGTGCGGGCACCATATAGGCCGGCAGGCGCTCGGCCAGGGCCTGGCGCAAGGCGGCAGGCTCCAGTTGCGCTGGCGCTACGTAAGCCACCAGGGCAGGCCCCTGGCCATCGCGCGGCACGGCCAGCACTGCGGCGGCGGTGACCTGGGGCATGTCGAGCAGCGCCGACTCGATTTCGCCCAGCTCGATACGGAAACCGCGAATTTTCACCTGGAAGTCGTTGCGCCCCAGGTAGTGCAGGTGGCCGTCGGCATCCCAGAAGCCGAGGTCGCCGGTGCGGTACAGGCGTGCGTCGGCCTCGCTGCTGAACGGGTCGGGCAAGAAGCGCTCGCGGGTCAGTTCGGGGCGGCCGTGGTAGCCACGCCCTACGCCTGCGCCACCGATGTACAGCTCGCCGACTACACCCACCGGCAGCGGTTGCTGCACGGCATCCAGGACGTGGACCTGGGTATTGTCGATAGGCTGCCCGATGTGCGGGGCGAAGCCTTGAGAGCGGTCCATCGATACCCAGGTGGAGTACACCGTGGTTTCGGTGGGGCCATACAGGTTGTTGAGCTGGCGCACCGCGCTGTGGGCGAACAGTCGTTCGGCCAGGTGCTGCGCCAGCGCCTCGCCACACAGGTTGACGGTGGGCAGCTCACTGGGCAGGGCCTCGGCGCGCAGCAGTGCATCGATGGCCGAGGGCACGGTGTTGATAAGGCTCAGCGCGGGGCGCTGCTCGAGCAGGGCGAGGGCATCGTCGACCAGTTCCAGGGCGCCGCCGCAGGACAGCGGGGTGAAGCATTCGAACACCGACAGATCGAAGTTGATCGAGGTGCTGAACAGACTGCGGGCCAGGGTTTGCGGGCTGAAGCTGCGCAAGGCCCAGTCGAGGAAGTTGCGCGCGTTGCGGTGTTCGATCATTACGCCTTTGGGCTGCCCGGTGGAGCCTGAGGTGTAGATCATGTAAGCCAGGTGATGGCCCTGCACGGGCACGTCCAGCGGGCGGCTATCGCCTGAGCGCAGTGCCTCGGCGACATCCAGGCGCTGGCAGCCTTCGGCGAGGCTCAGGCCCAGCGGCGCATCGCCCAGGGTCAGCAGCACCACCGGGGCGCTGTCTTCGAGCATGTAGGCCAGTCGCTGCACGGGGTAGGCCGGGTCCAGCGGCACGTAGGCGCCACCGGCCTTGAGCACGCCCAGCAGCGCCACCACCAGTTCGGGGGTGCGCGGCAGGTGGATGCCGACCCGGGTCTCAGGGCCGACCCCTAGCGCTTGCAGGCGTCGGGCCAGACGGTTGGCCTGGCCTTCGAGCTGCCCATAGCTGAGTACCCGCCCCTTGCAGCGCAGGGCTTCTGCCTCGGGGCTCAGGCGCGCCTGGGTTTCGAAGCGTTCGTGCAGCAAGGCGCGGGGCGCGCGCGGCTGTTGCGTGGCATTGAAGCGTGCCAGGCGCTGGTGCTCGTCGGCCGGTAGCACGTCGAGCGCCTGGGCCAGCTGTTGCGGGTGCTTGTCCAAGGCCTCGACCAGGCTGGCCAGGGTCTGGCGCAGGAACGCCCAGACCCGTCGCGCGCCCACCGAACCGGCTACTTGGGTGGTCACCGCGAAACCTTGGCCAAGGTCGTCTACCGACACGGTGAACGGGTAGTTGGTGCGTTCGGCGGTGCTCAGCACCTGCATGCCGTCGAGGGTCTGGTGCGGGGTGTCTTCGAGGCTGTAGCGGTAGTTCAGCAGCGCCGAGAACAGTGGCGTGCTGGCGGGCACGCTGCTGCAGCGCTGGGCCATGGCCAGTGGCGCATGCTCATGTTCGAGCAGGTCCAGCAGGGCCTTGTGCGTGCGTTGCAGGCTGTCGCTCACCGAGGCCTGGCTAAAGCCGATACGCAGCGGCAGGGTGTTGATGAACACCCCCAGCGCCTGTTCGGCACCTTGCACGCCTTGCATCCGCCCCAGCAACACGGTGCCGAACACTACGTCGCTGCGCCCGGTGGCCTTGCCCAACACCAGCGCCATGGCCAGGTGGAACAGGCTCGCCGCGCTGACCTGGTGGCGTCGCGCGGTGTTGCGCAGCGCCTGCGCCAACGCAGGCTCCAGGGTTTCCTGGCAGTGTTCGAGGGCCCCGGTGTTCTGCACATCCAGCAG
Organism: Pseudomonas sp. LS_2; assembly: GCF_042709235.1. Taxonomy (NCBI): domain Bacteria; kingdom Pseudomonadati; phylum Pseudomonadota; class Gammaproteobacteria; order Pseudomonadales; family Pseudomonadaceae; genus Pseudomonas; species Pseudomonas sp. LS_2. Next base: position 151,352 of record NZ_JAVAYC010000013.1, read on the forward strand.
GCCGAACGGTGCGGTGGGTTCATCGACGTCGGCCAGCATGGCCTGGAAGAACCCTTGCTGGCGGGCGCTGTCCTGGTTGCGGCGGGCATGTCCGACAAAGGTGCGGAACGGAATGGGCGCTGGCAGGTGCGCCTGGCGCCCCTGCTCGATCAGGGCGATTTCCTCGACCAAACGCTCCAGGGTGGTGTGGTCCAGCACCAGGTGGTGGTGCAGCACCTGCAACAGCCAGCGCTGCTGTTGCGCGTCGAACGCTTTCACCACGCGAAGCAGCGGTGCTTGGGTGATGTCCAGGCGGCGCTGGCGCGGGTCGGTGTGGGCCAAGAGCTCGGCGAGTGCATCGGGGCCTTTTACCTGCAGGGTTTCGAGCGACAGCGGTGCGTGGCGCCACACCACTTGCACGGGGTGCTCCAGGTCTTCCCAGGCCAGGGCGGTGCGCAGGATGTCGTGACGGTCGATGACCTGTTGCAGCGCCTGGCAGAACGCCTGGGCACGGGCTTCGGTGTCGAACGCCAGGGTGGTGTACAGCAGGTAGGTGTCGCCTTCGCGCTCCATCAGCGAGTGGAAGAACAAGCCTTCTTGCAGCGGCGCGAGGGGGTAGATGTCCTGCACGTTGCCTGCGCCGCCTTCGACGTTGGCGACGATGCGGTCGATCTGCGCCTGTGTCAGCGCCACCATTGGCAGCAGGTCAGGGGTGATGTGCGTGCAGCCCAGCGGCAGCGGTGCGCCCAATGCCTCGTACTGTGGCTGTGGAGCGGTTTCGCGCTGCGCCAGCCAAGCGGCCAGTGTGGCGATGGTGGGTGCGCTGAACAGGCTGCGTACATCCATGGC
>NZ_JAVAYC010000014.1:0-132984 GCF_042709235.1 Pseudomonas sp. LS_2
GTCGTAGCCGCCCTTGCCCGCGAACAGGCCGGTTTGCTCCTGCACGCTCTGGTACTTCGAGTCGAGCTTGGTCTGGCTGACGCTCAGGCTGCCGCTGGCGCCCGCGCCGATGATGGCGACGCTCACCCCGCCGCTGACGTTGGTTTGCTTGGACTTGTAGTCGTCGGTGTCTTGCAGGCTCTGCAAGGTCAGGTCGCGGCCCACGTCGGCGACGATCTTGTCGGCGTTGACCTGCGCGCCTTTGAGCGTGGTGTCCCGCCCACTGTTAAGGCTGGCCTGGTTGCCAGCATCGAGCGTGGTTTCGGTCTAGGTGGTGCCGGTGCCTTTTTCGTTGCCGGCAGAAAAGGGACGGATTTATTTTCCGTACTCTAATCCCTGTCGATCATGCCGCATTTCAATAGGCTTGATGTTAAACTGCCAAATCAAAAAAAGCCGACCAAAGGGCTAACGTAGCCGACACCAGTGAAATTTAGAGCAAGGAAAATAAATCCGTCCCCTTTTGTCTCTCTTTTGTCTGGTAACCGCCAGCTCGCCCTATCCCTTTTCTCTTTTTCCCCTTTCCTCTTTAAATTAGGATATCTCTTTCCGCTTAATCCGCTGCCATAAACGCATGCACACTCAGACCAGTTGGAGGGAACTGAGCAGGAAGAATTTTTGACGATATTTTTCCAACGAGTAATTTCAGGAGAAATTCTACACATCCCAAACTGTAAATCTCTTCTTCTCTTTGGTCCGAACTATGAATAGCAACCTTCCAAGAGTCGGCCGCCCCTCCACTACCCATACAAATGTTTCTCCATTATCCGTCACCGCCCAAGGTAAAAAAGAACACTCCTCAGGGTATTTTGGCCTCACATAATCTAATGGGAACTCCTGACGCATCACACCATAAGCATCTATGAAATACATACTTTTTTGAAGCTTATGTTTGAATTATTTGAAAACGGATTGAGCACCCAAACAAACCCATCAATCAACCCGCCCCCATAAACCTCAACAAACGCCTTAAAATCTTTCGGAAATTGCGCGCCTGTTTCTTTTTCGGCCTCACCCCACACTATTCCACTTGCATCACGCTGAGATGGCGGGGGTAAAATCTTAATCAGTTCTTTTATCATATGAGAAGTTTTTAGCGGAGCCAGCAGTTTCGCCTGCTCCTTTTGCACCAACTAATCAGCCACTATTTTTTGCGTCAAGCTAGCGACTTTAGATTTAAGCATTTCATCGTCCAACTCATACTCTTCCCTTGACTCATCTGGCTCGTACATGTCCGCAGCACAAAAAATGCTGGACAAGCACTCGCTCAGCAAAGGCTCATCGAGTTGAAGGAGATTCCTATCTCGCTCAATTTTCCAAAGCTCAATATACGCCTCAGAAAAAATTTCGGCCGTCAGCCTTCCGGCCACATATGATCTTGCAAATTCCAAGAGAGTAAAACTCATCGTAGAACCCCATTTTTCATATAGTTATCAAACTGCTGAGTCCTGGCGAAAACTTAAAGCCCGTCACAAAATTTCCAGACGCATCGAGCACAACAGCGTTGTTGGTGCTCGAATTGAAGAACACCTTGGAGTCTTTTACGAATCCGTATGTACCCTGCTGAATCGTAGAAGTGGAACTCATGTGGGCTTTGATTGCAGGCTCATACTGAGCAAGTGTTTCAGAATTTTTCTTTGTAGTCACCACACCAAAATCCGAAGCATGCTTGAATTTTTTATCGAGCTGCTTCTGGGTAACGCTAGTTAACGCCTCAGCAACACTATCACCTTTTGCACCCACCTCCTTTACCGGGAGCGCATACGGCATGCCAGCCTCAGCATCCAGCGATACAGTCGAGGAATATGGTGCCTTTCCTGTAGCATTCCCCTTCGCCTTAGCAGCAGCCTCCGCCGCCTCAGCCGCCCCCTTGCACCCAGCCTTCACCACCTTACCAACAGCAGTCCCAATCGGTAAGACCGCAGCCGTCGCCAGCTAGCTAATATCCAGGAAATTGTTCTGCCTCCTTTCGGCTATCTACGAACTACGCAAAGTCCACCACCGGCAACTAATATCAGGCTCAATATTAACTCTAGCCTCTGATATAGATTCACAGACATCGAAAACCACACGGATCCCCGCTCCTGAATCATCACGAATCATCTCAATAGCGCTTACTTTTTCTGAAGAAATAACCATCATATCCCTATTGGCAAACCTCCATACAACCTGAAAAGACTCCATAACTGCGCTGAAAGAAAAGTCCAGCTCGACGTTTCCATCATTAGACTTAACCAAAAATCGAATTAAAGCCAAACCTGGATCAACCTCGATAGGGCTTATACCAAACTCTTCCAAAAAATCATTTTCGCGTGGAAATCTCATCCTAAAGCCCTCAGTGAAGCGGTATGACTGTACTCAATTTACGAGTTCCGTCGTTAAGAACCTGAAACGTACTTTGAAGGTTAGCAGCCTTTCCAGACGGCCCTACAAACAATGATTCCCTCACTTCAAAATTCCCGTATTGATTACTGTAAGTTTTCAAGACGTTACCTTGAGTTTTGGCCGAAAGTACCAAGTGGTCCGTCAACATCTGACGACCATCGATATTATCTGGGACTCCAAGCCTCTTCATTTCAAGTGCAAGCTGGTTAGAGCGAGCAGCATTGTGAGAGCTGCTAGCTACACGACCAAATAGGTAATCAAATTTACCTGGGGCAATTTCTACGACCGTTTCAACCTTTGAGCCCTTTTTCAACCCAGTACTGAAATCACCCGCCCCCTCAACAACCTGCCCATTAACGGTTGTTGTACCCTTGGGGTACTCAACACCAAGCGAATCGCTGTACGGCCCATCCGAACTCGACCAAGTAGGATTCCTACCATTCCCCTTCGCCTTAGCAGCAGCCTCCGCCGCCTCAGCCGCCTCCTTGGACCCAGCCTTCACCACCTTACCAACAGCAGCACCAATCGGTAAGGCCGCAGCCGCCGCCAGCAGGTATTCCTCTGCCGTATTAGCCTCAACGAAACCCTTGATAGTGCCAACAACCGGCAGGAAGTCAGCGCCAAACAGCCCCGCGCCAACGAGCAGTTCCTTCTGGTGAGCCTCCATCTTCACAGCACAGGCATCGCTGCTAAGTCCCGCGCAGCTCTGCGCCTTGAACTCCTTGACCGCTCGTATCAGTTCATCCTGCGCCCTCTGGTATTTCTCCTCTTGGGTAATCCCAGCAGCTTTGTTCTCGATGATGTCGCTAAGCGCGTTGTTTTCGGCAGCGTTCCTCCCCGCCTGCCCCGCCGCAACAGCACCCGACAGGTCACCACCCACTGCAGCCCCTGCCATACCCGCAGCAAGCGTTGCCAGAGCGGAAACCGTTTCCTTCTGCGCTTCGCTCAGCGCCTTGCCATCGCTCGTGCCATACAACTGCTGAGCAATCAGATGCGCCGCCAACTCCCCCGACGCCGCTCCCGCAGCCCCAGCCGCTGCCGAATTCCCCTGCGCCTGCGCCACCACAGCGCCCAGTACCGCATGCGCCATCACATTCAGCGCCGCGTTATCCCCGGTCGACTTCTTGATGAGCTGCGCCACATACGGCGCCGAAGCCCCCGCCAACGCCCCGCCGATGTTGCCACCGGCCAACCCTTGCAAGGCCGCCGTCACCGCCTGGGTGACGCGCTGGTAATCCCCGCTGGTGCCGTTCTTGCCCATGATCCGCTGGTAGGCCTTGGTGCCCACCAACTGCTGGTTGTACTGCTTGAGGTCTTCGTCACTGGCGCCTTTGGCCGGCGCCTTGATGCCCTGGGCTTCCAGCTCGGCGGTGGCCTCTTGGTTGGCTTTGCGCAGCCCTTCGGTGCGGATGATGTCCGACACCTGCGTACCAATCTCGCCAATCAACTGCACCTGTTGCAGGCGCCGCTGCTCTTTCTCCTTGTCGAAGATCGGGCTGATGCTGCCGTTGGCGTTTTCCACATCGCGGCTCAGGGTCGCGACGTCCTGCTGTTGGTTGGCCGCGTCACGCACTTCCAGCGTGCCGTTTGAGATCGCCGACGATGTGGTGCCGCTGGCGCTATCGCCATGGCTCGCCGCAATCAACATCCCGCTCGGCATGTTGCTGGTGAACCCGGTAGTACCGCTGTTGCCGCCACTCACGCTGGCGCTGACTACCTGGCTCTTGTACTCGGCCTTGTTCTCGATATCGCTCCAGCCCAGGGTGCCGGTGCTGAGGCGGTTCTTGTCGGCGTCGGCGGTGCTGGCGATGACGCTGCCGTCGAGCTGGGTGTGCTTGCCGACTTCTATGTCGTAGCCGCCCTTGCCCGCGAACAGGCCGGTTTGCTCCTGCACGCTCTGGTACTTCGAGTCGAGCTTGGTCTGGCTGACGCTCAGGCTGCCGCTGGCGCCCGCGCCGATGATGGCGACGCTCACCCCGCCGCTGACGTTGGTTTGCTTGGACTTGTAGTCGTCGGTGTCTTGCAGGCTCTGCAAGGTCAGGTCGCGGCCCACGTCGGCGACGATCTTGTCGGCGTTGACCTGCGCGCCTTTGAGCGTGGTGTCCCGACCGCTGTTGAGGCTGGCCTGGTTGCCGGCATCGAGCGTGGTTTCGGTCCAGGTGGTGCCGGTGCCTTTTTCGTTGCCGGAGCCTTTGTTGGCGTTGGCGAAGATGCTCAGGCCACCGCCGTTCGAGCCGAACCCGATACTGGCACCAATGGCACCGCCGCTGCTGCTGTTCTTGCCATCCAGCTTCTGGCGGTTGGCCGCAGCCTCCAGCAGCAGGTCGCGCTCGGCCTCCAGCGACAGGTTGTTACCCGCCTTCAGCTGGCTGCCTTGCACGCGGATATCGCCTTCGGTGGCCACCACGCTGAGGTCGTTGCCGCTGGTGAGGCTGCTGCCTTGGCTGACGGTCTGTTCCTGGGTTTGCCGCGAACTCGACTTCTGCCCGCCCAGCGAAATGGCGATGCCGACGAACTCCCCGGCGTTCGCCGAGTTCATGCCGCCGTTTTCCTGCGCAGCCTGCCAGGCTTGCACGCCGGTCAGGCCGGCCTTGATGCCTTGCAGCGCAGCGAGGCGGCTGTCTTCTTCCTTGGTGGCCTGCTTGGTGGTCTGGTAGGCGGTATCGATCGCGCTGCCCACCGTTCCGGACAAGGCAAGGGTCAAGCCACTGCTCTTGCTCTTGGAGGTTTGCTCGCTCTTGTTGTGGCTTTCGGCGGCGACGATTTCGACGTTCTGCCCGACCAGGCTGATGTCCCGGCCAGCAATCACCTCGGAACCTTTTACCCCCAGGTTCTTGCCAGCCTCAATGGACACATCGCCCATCACGCTGCCGACCGTACTGGCCTTGGCGCTCTCGGTGCTGCTGGTGGAGGTGTGCTGCATCTGGGTAGAACCCAGGGTGAAGCCGATACCGCCGCTGCTGAGCAGGCCGGATTTCTTCTTCGAGGTGGAATGGCTTTGCTCGAAGGTTTCGGTGGCGCTTTCGATGTGAACATCGCGCCCGGCCAGCAAGCTGGTGTCATGGGTGGACACCACGCTGCTGCCCGACACGCCGATATCCTGCGCCGCGCGTACCACCACGGTGTCGCCGCTGACCGACGCGCCTTCCTGGGTGACGGAGTGCGAGCTGTCGATGCGGGTTTTCTGGCTGCTCGACAGCCCCGAGCTGCTGGTTTTGGTCTTGCGGTAGTAGCTGTAGTCGCTGTTCTCTGCGGCGACCAGGTTCACATCGCCGCCTGCGTAGAGGTACGCCTCCTTGCCCGCCGTTGCCTGGCTGGCGCTCAGGGTCAGGTCGTCGCCAGCCTTCAGCGCCAGGTTGCCGCCTGCCACCACGCTGCTGGACACCTGCTGCACGTGGTCTTCCTGCGCCGTAACCTTGCGCGTCTTGGTCGCCGAATGCTGCTCGTTGGCAGCAGATACCAGGCTCAGATCCCCAACGGCAGTAATCGCCAGGTCACGCTTGACTTCGACCTGGCTGGCGACCGCGGTTACGTCTCGCCCGGCGCTGATCGTGAGGTCTTGCCCGGCGTGCACGCTGGAGCCGTTCTGGGTGACGCTGGAGTTGTTGTGGCGCACGCCATGGTCGTTGCTGACCCGTTGCGCCACCGACGTGAGGCTGACATCGCGGTCGGCCTTGATGCTGGTGTCGCCGCCGCTGCTGAGCGCGCCGCCGCGATTGAGCACATCGCGACCGGCGTTGACCACCAGGTTGTTGGTCGCTTCTACCCGGGCGGCGTTGTCAACGAAGTCGCGCTGCTGGGCGTAGCTGCCGTTGTTGCTCTGGTGCGAGGTCAGGGTGCGTTCGTTGATGACGTCCTGGCCTGCGGTGAGGCTTACATCGCGCCCGGCGATGATGCCGCCGGCCTTGTTCATCAGGTCGTTGCCCGCTTGCAGGTCGAGGCGGTTGCCGGCATCGACCAGGCCGCTGTTGACCAGGTTACTGCCCGCCTGGGCCGACAGGGTGTTGCGGGCGCGCAGGGTGCCGACGTTGTCGAGTTTCTGGCCAGCAATAAGGCTTACGTCGCTGCCAGCGATCAAGGCACCATTGGCGGCGAGGCGGTGGTTGGCGTTGGCCAGGTAGAGCACCGGCACCAGCACTTGCTCGCCATTCACCTCGGCGCTTTCCAGCCAGACGATGTCGTGGGTGAGCGCGGCCACTTGCGCCGAGGTCAGGCTGACGCCCAGTGCCAGGTCGAGCTGCTGCTTGCTCTGCAGGGCGTTGTCCATCAAGTGCTTGAACAGCGCTTCGTCACTGTTCTGGCCGTCGAGCAAGCGCTGGCCGGTGCGAGCCACCAGCGCCTGCTGGATCAGGCGCTGCTCGTAGAAACCATCGCCCAGGCGCTTGGCGCTGTCGTCGGGGTTGTAGCCGAGGTTGGCCAACAGGTAGTCCGAGCTCATGAACTGCTTGAGGTCGGTGAGCGCCGGGTTGGTTTCGATCAGGTACTTGTGCGAGCTGCTGCCAACGCCGCTGCCGATCACGGCGTTGGCGCTGTCGCCAGTGAGGCGGAACAGGCCGTTCTGCCCCTCGGGAAGGGTGAAGTCCGGCAACGCCAGCGGGTTCAGTTGTTGCTGGGCAAGGTCTGGCGGCAACTGCTGGTTCAGGCTGATCCGCGTGGAGAACGCGGTGCCGGGGGCGCTGGTGTCGGTGCGTGCGCCGCTGCCGATATAGCTGTAGCCGGGGCGCACCACACTGCTGTCGATGCCATTGGCAGCGTTGATGCTGACGGTGCCGCCGGCCTGTATCACGCCGGCGTAGCGCTGGTCGCCGACGGCCAAGGTGCGGCGGCTTCCCAGGCTGACCCACTCTTGCTCGGTCATGCCGATGAAGCTGGCCATGGCGCCTTGCAGGCCGGCCAGGTTGTTGGGGTTGTAGCCTGGGTTCTGGTACCAGTACTGGCTGTTGAACGCGTTGGCGGCGTCGTACCAGGCACCGCCATTGCGGGTGCGCGCCGACATGAAGATGCGCGTGGTTTCGGTTTCGCCGGTCTGTACGCCGCTGTTGGTCAGGTTGTCGACCGCGATCGTCAGGTTGCCAGCAGCGGCGATGGTGCTGCTGCTGTTGAGCAGCTCGCTGCCGTTGATAGCGAGGTTGCTGCCAGTGGTGATGCTGGAGGCGGCGCTTGCCTCGGTGACTTCGAACTTGTCGCGCTGGACGATTTCCCAGACATGGTTGCGCTTGCCGCTGCAATCACCGGCGTTGTAGCCCTCGATACAGGCCACTTCGCTGATGCGTGCGGTGTAGGCGCCCTGGTCGCTGGTTTCGAGCACCGCCCGCACGTTCTGGATGCTAGTGGCGGCCAGGCTCATCGCGCCGTCGCTTTGCAGCGAGCCGGAACTGTTGACGATGCGGCTGGCCAGGCCGCCCTGGCCGTCGCGGTCGATCGTCAGGCTGCCGAGGCTATACACATCGGCGTAGCTGTTGCTCAGGCTGTCGACCCGCAGCGCCATGTCGCCGCCGCTGAACAGCAGGCCCCGCTCGTTGCTCAGGGCGCCGGTGCCCAAGGTGAGGTTGCCGGAGGCAGCAAGCGTGCCTTGGTTGTGTACGCCCGCCGCGCTAAGGCCCAGGTTGCCGGCCGTGGTGATGCGGCCGGCGTTGTTCAGTTGCCCTGCCACCTGCACGCTGGTGTCGGCACCGCCTGCGATGCTCGCGGTACTGCCCAAAGTCAGCTGACCGGCACTCAGGCCCAGGGTGTCGCGGCTGCTCAGCCGGCCATTGCCGCTGTAGCCGCCGTCCAGGTCGAGGCTGAGGCTACCGTCGCTGGCGATCAGGCCATCGTTGACCCAGGTGCCGCCGCTGCCCACCAACGCTTGGCCCGCCAGCAGTTGGCCTGCGGCGGTCTGGCTGAAGTTGCCGACGTTGACCGTCAGGCGCCCGGCCTGGATGACGCTGCTGTTATTCCAGCTGTCGGCATTCAGGGCCAGGCTGCCGTGGGTGACGATGCTGCCCCCGGCGCCGGTGACCGTACCAGTGGCGATATCGAAGGTACCCAGGCCCACGTGCAACAGGCTGCCGCCGGCGTTGAGGAAACTGCCGGCGCCCAGGCCCAGGTCGTGGCTGGCGCTTTCCAAGGTGCCACTGCGGTTGTCGAGCAACCCATCGATGGCGAAGCGGGTGTTGCCCGTGCGGTCCAGGGTACGCAACTGGCCGGACTGGTTATCGAGGCTGGCGGCCCTGATGGTCAGGGTGCTGTCGCTTTCGATGATGCCCTGGCGGTTGTTCAAGGCACCGCTGAGGTCGAAGTCGACCTGTTGGCCTGCGACCTGGCCGCTGTTGTCGAAGTCGTTTGCGCTGACCTTCACCAGGCCCTTGGCGTACAGCCCACCATCGCGGTTGTCGACATTGCCAGCGGTGATGTGCGCATCACCGTCCTGGGCGGTGATGCGTCCGCCGTCGTTGGTGATATCACCGGTATTCAGGCTGAGCAGGCCCTGGCTCTGTAGTGTGCCCTGGGTGTTGACCAGGCTGCTGGCGAAGAGGCTCATCAGGCCGTCGCTGACGATATGCCCGCCTTGGTTGGATACCGCTGCCGTGCCTTCCAGGCGCAGCGGCCCGGCGCTGCTCAGCTTGCCTTGTGTGTTGGTCAGCGCGCCCAGCAGCGTAAGGTTGACCTCACCTTTGCCAGCCAGGCTACCGCCGCTGTTGTCCAGGCTGTGGGCGGTGATGCGCAGCGCCTCGATGGCATTGATACCGCCGCCCACATTGCCGAGGGTCATGGCGTTCAGGGTAAGGGCCGCGCCGCTGTCGATCAGGCCGCCCTGGGCGTTGTTCAACAGGTCGCTGACGACCAGGTTTTGCTCACCTGCACTGGAGAGGATGCCGCCGTCGCTGTTGTCGAGGTTCGCCGCCGTCACGCTCAGGGTTTGCTGGCTGGCCAGGGTGCCGCCGCCGCTGTTGCGCAGCTCGCCGCTGACCGTTGCCTCGACGCTACCGCTGCTGCTGGCCACCTTGCCCTTGTTGCGGTTATCCAGGCTGCCGGCATTGACGGTGACCTGCCGCTGCCCGCTCAGGGTGCCGCCCTGGTTGTCCAGGGTCTGGGTAACGGTGGCGCTCAGGGTGCCGCTGGCCAGCAGGTTCTTGCCGCGGTTATCCAGGTGCTGTGCGGTGATCTGCAGGTCGCCGTTGGCGTTGCGGCTGTTGTCGGCATTGACTCCCGCTTCGATGACGCCCTGGTTGGTCAGGCGGGCGCCGCTGGCCAGGTCGACACGCTCGCCCGCCGCCAGGGACTTACGGTTGGTCAGGTCGCCCTGGGTGTGGACTTTGAGTTCCTTGCCGGCATACACCGTGCCCTGGGCATCCAGGCTGGCGGCGTTGATGGCCACCGAGCCCTTGGCGGCGCTGGCCTCGGCCATGCGCAGCTGGCCGTTGGCATCGATCTGCATGTCGCCGCCACTGGCGATCATCTGGCCGTCGAGCTTTACCCCAACCCCGGCCTCGGTGCCCACCAGCTTGATGGTGTTGGCGTACATGCCGCCCAGGGCCGAGGCATCGATGGCCAGTTGCGGGGCATCGTCCGGGTTGGCGGTGCGGGCCGTGGCATCGAGCGTGCGGGCGTCGACGTCGTTGGCGCCGGTGACCATCGCCAGGTGCTTGGCCTGGATCTGCGCGTTGACCTTGGCGCTGCGGGTGATGATCTCGAACTGGTCGATATTGCTGGCGTTAAGCCCAGCACCCTCGATAGCGACGCTGCCCTGCTCCACCTGGTAGCGCTGCAGCTGGCCATGCTCGATCACCGGCTTGCCGGTGGTCAGCGTGGCCTTGGGCGTGTTGATGAAGCCGCAACCGTTACAAGTGACGCCATAGGGGTTGGCGACGATGACATGGGCCGACTGCCCGGCCACTTCGGTGTAGCCGCGCAGCTGGCTGGGGCTGCCGCCGTTGACCTCGTTGAGGATCACATTGGCCGAGCGGCCATTGAGGTTGGGGTTGCCGACGATGATGCCGCCCAGTTGCGTGGCCTGGGTGCGGTCGGTGGCGTTGTTGAGGATCAACCCCTGCTGGCCGACGTTGTAGTCGTTGAAGGTGTTGTGCGACAGGCCGCTGCCATTGGGCGCGACGATGTTGACGACGGGCACCCCGTTGCCCGCCTGGCCGACGCTGGTGCCCGGGCCGTTGGGCACCACCCCATCGGCCATCGCCACCAGCGGCTGCCAGAACATCATGTTGACCAGCATGAACGCTAGCCCGCGCTTGGAAAGACCCCAGAAGGTGCGGCGCTCACGCAGCGCAGCACTGGGTTGGCGAGCCAGCAGTTCGAACTGACGAAAATCCATTTCGATGATCTCGGGAAAACGGGGAATTAGAGGAAGACGTCCAGGCGGAAGTAGATCGGCGCTTCGCGTTCGCTCAAGGCATCCGGACGCTCGAGGGAATGGGCGAACAGCACGCTGGTGGCCAGGTGCTTGCCGCGGGCGAACAGCTCCAGGGAGTCGCTGGAGACGCGACCATGAACCTCGCCGTTGTAGCGGTCGTTGCGGATGGCACCGACGTCGTAGCCCAGCGCCATGCCGTACTCGCCGAACACCGGGTACAGCCAGCTCCAGGTCACCGGGCGGCTCCAGCGCAGGTCGTTGCGCCAGTAGTAGCCGCTGTCGCCGGTGAGGCTCTGGTCTTTGTAGCCACGGATCGATGAAAGGCTACCCAGGCTCATGCGCTGCGGGCTGAACAGGATGTCTTCGCTGCGCTGGCCGGTCACCAGGCTGCTGAACACCAGCGACTCGCCCCATAGCCGCAACGGCTGCAGGAAACTGACGGTGGCGGTGTACTTGCGGTAGCGGGCGTTGGCCTGGCGGCTGCCGAAGTCGCCGCGCTGGTTCTCGCGCTGGGCGTCGAAGGCACCGATGCCCTCCTGCATGCCCAGGTCGAGGTTGACGAAAGCCCCGCCCACTCGCCGCCCATGGTTGACCCCGAACTGGGCCTCGCTCAGACGGTGGCTGCTGTAGCCCAGCTTGCTGTCTTCGATGTAGTTGTTGGTACGCAGGTAGCTCAGGCCAGTGTTCAGCGAGGTCTTGCTTAGCCCGTCGCGGTGGATCACCCGCTCCAGGCGCAACTGGTGGTTCTGGCTGTCGCCGGTCTGCTCGAAATCGAAGCCGCTGGCCTGAGCCTGGGAGCGGTATTCGCTCTGGCTGTAGCTATAGGTGAGGTTCCACCAGCCGAACGGCAGGTTGTAGTAGAGCATGGCGTTGCGCGAGGATTTCTGATGGTCGCTGATCGCATCGCGGCCACCGCGCAGCACCAACTGGTCGGCCAGGCCCAGCGGGCTGTCCCATTCGAAGGTGGTGGCCCACTGCTGCTCGCCGGTGCTCTTCTGCCCATCGTTGCTGCGCGACAGGCCCGCGCGCCACGGCTTGCCCGGGGTGTTGCGCACCAGTACCTGGCTGCCGCCCACCGCCTGGCCTGGGGTGAGTTCCATCTTGGCCTGGTTGGACGGCAGGCGGTTGAGCTGGTCGACCATCTGCTCGACCTGGCGCAGGTCGAGGCGCTCGCCGAGCGAGCCAGGGAAGGTCATGTCCAGTTCGCGGGCGCTGAGGGTACTGCCTTCGGCGGCCTTGAGGCCTTCTAGCCGGCCTTCCACCACCAGCACTTGCAGGTGCCCTCGGGAAAGGTCTTGCTGCGGCAGGTAGGCACGGCTGGTGACCAGGCCCTTGGCGAGGTAAAGGTCGGTGATGGCCTTGAGCAACGCGTTGAGTTGCGACACGCCCAGGCATTGGCCGAGGTAGGGCTTGAGCAGGCCGTCGCGCTCGGCCGCGGACAACGCATCGGCACCCTTGAGCTCGATGTGGCTGATGGGGAAGCAGCGGCTGTCGACGGGGGCTGTGGGTGCCGTTTGCGGGGTGCTTTGGCCGGGGAGGTCCTTGAGTTCTTCGAGGCGCCGTTGCTGCTCTTCCAGCAGTCGGTTCTGGCGGTCGCGAATCAGGTCCTGGTCGCCTGGGTTGCTGAGCGTCGCCGCCAGCACGGCATTTGCGGAGGCTGCCAACCACAGGCAGCAGCAGGACAGCGCAAGGCGCGCCCTGAGTCCCAGACTAGGGGGAAACATGTTCAATCCTTCGAAACACGGGAAAAAGAGCGCGCGATACTAGTTAGCCACTAACCCGGCGTCAAACACCGTTACAACATAACGACAAATGGTCGGTTCTGTAGGAGCGGGCTTGCCCGCGAAAAAAACACCGCGGTGCATGGCCAGGGCTTTGCCCGGGTTCGCGGGCAAGCCCGCTCCTACAGGTATTGCGCAAACCTTGCGGCTGCGATCAAACCGCCATCGGCGCGGTCATCGGCGCATGGTGCTCATAGCCTTCCAGGCTGAAATCGCTCGGTTCGATCTTCTCCAGCCACGCTGGCTCGTACTTGCCGGTGTCGGCGAACGCTGGCACGCGGTCGCTGATGACCAGCTTCGGCGCTGGCAGGGGCTCGCGCTTGAGCTGCTCGTTGAGCATGTCGAGGTGGTTCTCGTACACATGCGCATCACCAATGAAGTAGGTGAACCAGCGCGGGGTGTAGCCGGTGAGGCGGCCGAACAGCGACAGCAGCGCGGCGCCTTCGGTGAGGTTGAACGGCGTGCCCAGGCCCAGGTCGTTCGAACGGATGTAGAGGGTCAGGGAGATTTCCCGGGTCTCGACGTTCGGGTGGAACTGGTACAGCAGGTGGCAGGGCGGCAGGGCCATTTCATCGAGCTGGGCGCAGTTCCAGCCGTGGAACAGAATGCGTCGGCTGCCCGGGTCGTTGGCGATGGTGTCCAGGCACTGGCGCACCTGGTCGATGGCCTTGTACAGGATGACGAACGCCTCACCGCCCTCTTCGTCCTGGGCGATGCGGCGAAAACCTGCCTTCTCGGCCATTTCGATGGCCGCCGGGTTGCTCAGCGGGATGCGCTTGTAGCCCGGCCACTGGCGCCATTGCACGCCGTAGATCTCGCCAAGGTCGTCATGCCCCTGGCGGAACGGGTTGGCCAGCCACTGGGCGTTCTCGTTGGCATTCTGGTCCCACACCTTGCAGCCAAGCTCGCGGAACTCCCCGGCGTTCTTCACCCCACGCAGGAAACCGACCATTTCGCCGATCGCCGACTTGAACGCCAGCTTGCGCGTGGTGACGGCGGGGAAGCCTTTTTGCAGGTCGAACTTGAGCATGGCGCCCGGCAGGCTGATGGTGCGCACGCCGGTACGGTTCTGTTGCAGCGTGCCGTTCTCGATGACGTCGCGAACCAGGTCTAGATACTGTTTCATGGCTTACCTGTAGCAAGAACGGCAGGGGGAGCGCCCCTGCCGCGGGAATCAAACGGCGGCCTTGGCCGTTGGGGTGTGGTTGTAGGCCCACCAGATCAGGAAGATACCGCCGACGATCATCGGCACGCAGAGCAACTGACCCATGGTCAACCAGCCGAAGGCAATGTAGCCCAGCTGCGCGTCAGGCACCCGCACGAACTCCACGATGAAGCGGAAGATGCCATAGAACAGCGCGAACATGCCGGAAACGGCCATGGTCGGGCGCGGTTTGCGCGAATACAGCCAGAGGATGACGAATAATGCCACACCTTCGAGGGCGAACTGGTACAGCTGCGACGGGTGACGCGGCAGCTGCGCGGGGTCGCTGAACGGTGGGAACACCATGGCCCAAGGCACGTCGGTGGCCTTTCCCCACAGCTCGGCGTTGATGAAGTTGCCGATGCGCCCGGCGCCCAGGCCGATTGGCACCATCGGGGCGACGAAGTCCATCAGCTCGAAGAACGACTTGTTGTTGCGCTTGCCGAACCACAGCGCCGCCAGCATCACGCCGATGAAGCCACCATGGAACGACATGCCGCCCTTCCACACCTCGAAGATCAGTGTGGGGTTGGCGAGGTACTGGTGCAGGTCGTAGAACAGCACGTAGCCCAGGCGTCCGCCGACGATCACCCCCATGGACAGCCAGAACACCAGGTCGGAAAGTTTCTCGCGGTTCCAGGTGGGGTCGAAGCGGTTCAGCCGACGCGAGGCGAGCAGCCACGCGCCGCCGATGCCGATCAGGTACATCAGGCCGTACCAGTGGATTTTCAGCGGCCCGATGGCCAGGGCCACGGGGTCGATCTGCGGGTAAGGCAGCATGGTGGTTCCTCTCGGTTAAATCAGGAAGCTTGAGCCGACGCAGAACAATAGCGCGGCGAACAGGCGCTTGAGCAGGCGTGGCGACAGCTTGTGCGCCAGGCGCGCGCCGAAGCGGGCGAAGAACATGCTGGTGACGGCAATGCCAAGCAGTGCCGGCAGGTACACGTAGCCAAAGCTGTGCTCGGGCAGGTGGGTTTCGTGCCAGCCCAACACGATGAAACCCAGGGCGCTGGCCAGGGCGATCGGCAGGCCGCACGCAGAGGACGTGGCCACCGCCTGCTGCATCGGCAAACTGCGCCAGGTGAGGAACGGCACGGTCAGCGAGCCGCCGCCGATACCGAAGATCGCCGAGGCCCAGCCAATCACCCCGCCGGCGCCGATCAGCCCGGGCTTGCCGGGGATGCCGCGGCTGGCCTTGGGCTTGAGGTCCAGGGCCATCTGCACGGAGACCAGCAGGGCGAAGCAGCCGATGATCTTCTGCAACATCGGGCCTTGGATCAGCGAAGCGGTCTTGGCACCGATGCCGGCACCGATGAGGATGCCGACGGTCATCCACAGGAAGATCGGCCAGCGCACCGCGCCTTTGCGATGGTGCTCGCGCACGGCGTTGATCGAGGTAAAGACGATGGTGGCCAGGGAAGTGCCGACCGCAAGGTGGGTGAGCACTGAAGCATCGAAGCCTTGCAAGGTGAAGCTGAACACCAGCACCGGCACGATGATGATGCCGCCGCCCACGCCGAACAGGCCGGCGAGGACACCGGCGCAGGCGCCCAACAGCAGATAGAGAACGAATGCCATTCGCCGCCCCAGAGGAAATCAATCCGCAATGGTAACGGAAGCCAGTACCGGGGCTCTAGTGAACTCTGTGTCAGGTGATGGCTTGCGCCTGGCGCAGTGGGTAGAGTGGCGAAAAACACAGAGGCCAACCTATGTGCCTGATCGTATTCGCCTGGCGACCGGGGCATGCCCTGCCGCTGGTGGTCGCGGCCAACCGCGACGAATTCTATGCAAGGCCTACCCAGGCGCTGGCAGCCTGGGACGATGCCCCCGGCGTGCATGCCGGGCGCGACCTGGAAGCGGGCGGCACCTGGCTGGGCGTGGGGCCAGGCGGGCGCTTCGCGGCGCTGACCAATATCCGTGACCCGAAGCAGCCGGTAGGGCCACGCTCGCGGGGCGAACTGGTGGCGGCGTACCTGCGCGGCGAACTGGGAGTGGAGGCTTACCTGGACCAGGTCGCCAGCCGCAGCGCGCAGTATTCGGGGTTCAACCTGCTGGTGGGCGACGGGCAGCAGCTCGGTTACCTGAATGCCCGCAACCCCGCTCCACGCTTGTTGGAGCCGGGAGTATATGGGGTGTCGAACGCCGGGTTGGACACGCCCTGGCCGAAACTGGTCAAGGCGCGGCGGGCATTGGCGCAGACGCTGGATTCACCCGATCCGCAGCGACTGCTGGCGATTCTCGCCGATGACGCCACTGCTGCTGATGGGGAGCTGCCGGAGACAGGCGTAGGGCTGGCCACGGAGCGGTTGCTGTCGAGCGTGTTCATTGCCAGCCAGAGCTATGGAACGCGGGCCAGTACCGTGCTGATTGTCGATGATCAAGGCAAAAGGCGGATGATCGAGCACAGCTTCGGCCCGTTTGGTGGGCATTTGGGGGAAGTGGAACTGGTTGTCTGACTTTAGTGCTGGGTTGGTTTCACTGCCCTCTTCGCGGGCGAGCCCGCTCCTACAAGGTTCAGCACTGTACTTGTAGGAGCGGGCTTGGCCGCGAAGAGCCAAGACCTGCCAAAGCAAAATTCAGAGGGTCTTGTTCGGCCCGATCATCCGTGCCAGCCCCAGGTTCTTCAACGCCAACTGCAACGCGCTGTGGATAACCTGCGGGTTGTCATGCCCCATGGCCTCGACCAGCAGCTCACGGGCCTTGCTCATGTTGATCTGGCGCAGCATCCACTTGACCTTGGGCAGGTTGGTGGCGTTCATCGACAGGCTGTCGAAGCCCATGGCCATGAGCAGGATCGCCGCCGCCGGGTCGCCGGCCATCTCGCCGCAGATGCTCACCGGCTTGCCTTCGGCATGGGCGTCACGGACAACGGTCTGCAAAGCTTGCAGCACCGCCGGGTGCAGGTAGTCGTAGAGGTCGGCGACACGCGGGTTGTTGCGATCGACCGCCAGCAGGTACTGGGTGAGGTCGTTGGAGCCGACCGAGAGGAAGTCCACCTGGCGCGCCAGCTCCTTGGTCTGGTACACCGCGGCAGGAATTTCCACCATCACCCCAACCGGTGGCATCGGCACGTCGGTGCCTTCGTCGCGCACCTCGCCCCAGGCGCGGTGGATCAGGTGCAGCGCTTCTTCCAGCTCGTGAATGCCGGAAATCATCGGCAGCAGGATACGCAGGTTGTTCAGCCCCTCGCTGGCCTTGAGCATGGCGCGGGTCTGCACCAGGAAGATTTCCGGGTGGTCGAGAGTGACGCGAATGCCGCGCCAGCCCAGGAAAGGGTTCTCTTCCTTGATCGGGAAGTACGACAACGCCTTGTCGCCGCCGATGTCCAGGGTGCGCATGGTCACCGGCAGAGGGTGGAAGGCCGCGAGCTGCTCGCGGTAGATCGCCAACTGCTCTTTCTCGCTGGGGAAGCGCTGGTTGATCATGAACGGCACTTCGGTGCGGTACAGCCCCACGCCCTCGGCGCCACGCTGCTGGGCGCGGGCCACGTCAGCGAGCAGGCCGGTGTTGACCCACAGCGGCATGCGGTGGCCGTCCGGGGTGATGCACGGCAGCTCGCGCAGCGCATCCAGGCCCTTGGCCAGCTGGCGTTCCTCTTCGACCACGTCGCTGTACTGCTTGCGCAGCACATCGCTGGGGTTGGTGAACACCTCGCCCTTGTAGCCGTCGACGATCATCTCGATGCCGTCGACCTTCGAATAAGGAAGGTCGACCACGCCCATGACCGTGGGAATGCCCATGGCACGCGCCAGGATCGCCACGTGGGAGTTGCCCGAGCCGAGCACCGAGACCAGGCCCACCAACTTGCCTTCCGGCACCTCGCCGAGCATGGCCGGGGTGAGCTCTTCGCTGACCAGGATGGTGTTGTCGGCGTACACCAGCGACTGCGAGCGGGCTTCCTGCAAATAGGCCAGCAGGCGGCGCCCGAGGTCCTTGACGTCGGAGGCACGCTCGCGCAGGTAGTCGTCGTCCATCAGCTCGAAACGGTTGACGTGCTCGCCTACCACCTGGCGCAGCGCGCCCTGGGCCCACTGGCCGGTCTTGATGACCTCGACCACCTCGCCACCAAGGGCGGCGTCTTCAAGCATCATCAGGTAGACGTCGAACAGCGCACGCTCTTCCGGACGCAGCTGGGTAGCGAGCTTGGCCGACAGCTTGCGCATGTCGGCACGCACGCCTTCGAGGGCGGTATTGAAAAGCTTGAGCTCGGCGTCGATATCGTCGACGGTCTTGTCCGGCACCACTTCCAGGTCGGCGGGCGGCAGCATGACCACGGCGCGCCCGACCGCAGCACCCGGCGAGCCCGGCACACCGACGAAGCGGGCTTCCTGGATACCCTTGCCCTGACGCCCCAGGCCACGGATGGAGCCGGTGGCCTCGGCGTGGGCGATAACCCCGGCAAGCTGCGCGCTCATGGTCACCAGGAAGGCTTCCTCGCCTTCATCGAACTGGCGACGCTCTTTTTGCTGGATGACCAGTACGCCGACGACCCGGCGGTGGTGGATGATCGGCGCACCGAGGAAGGAGGCGAAGCGCTCTTCGCCGGTTTCGGCAAAGTAGCGGTAGCGCGGATGGTCGGCGGCGTTTTCCAGGTTCAGGGGTTCTTCGCGGGTGCCGACCAGGCCAACCAAGCCTTCGTTGGGGGCCATGCTGACCTTGCCGATGGAGCGCTTGTTCAGGCCTTCAGTAGCCATGAGCACGAAGCGGTTGGTCTCCGGGTCGAGCAGGTAGACCGAGCAGACCTGGCTGCCCATGGCTTCCTTGACGCGCAAGACAATGATCCCCAACGCCGTCTTGAGATCTTTGGCGGAGTTCACTTCCTGGACGATCTTGCGCAGCGTATTGAGCATGGCTCGGGGTCGGACTCCGTCGTCAGTCGCGCGTCAGCAGGCGCGGGGCTAGCTCTTTCAGGGCGCGACGGTAGACCTCGCGCTTGAATGTCACCACCTGGCCCAGGGGATACCAGTAGCTGACCCAGCGCCAGCCATCGAACTCCGGCTTACCGGTCAGGTCCATGCGCACCCGCTGCTCATTGCTCACCAGGCGCAGCAGGAACCACTTCTGTTTCTGGCCTATGCACAGCGGTTGGCTGTGGGTGCGCACCAGGCGCTGGGGTAAACGATAACGCAACCAACCTCGGGTGCAGGCAAGAATTTCCACATCCTCGCGCTCCAGCCCGACTTCTTCGTTCAACTCGCGGTACAGGGCATCTTCCGGCGTTTCGTCAGGGTTGATACCACCCTGGGGAAACTGCCAGGCATCCTGGTTGATCCGCCGAGCCCATAGCACCTGCCCGGCATCATTCGTGAGAATGATCCCGACGTTGGGGCGAAAACCATCCGGGTCGATCACGGCAGCAACCTCGAAAACGCATGTCGCCGCATTGTTCCACAAAGCCTGCGAGCGCAGCAACGCGCCCGCCAAGCTTATCTGCGGCGAGATGGAAACTCCGTATTCTGCGGGGCTTCCCACGGCTGGTTGCGAGCGCCACACCGGGCATGGCAACGATATACCCGGTTTGCATGAACGCAAGGTGACGCGCCGCAAGCGCGGGATGCTGGAGCGCGGGTTGCAAGCGGGTGCACTACACAGGCTTGGCGCCCATCAACCCGGCGATGGAGAGCACGCACACACCACTGAACAGCGCCAACGCCAAGGTGAGCCGCAACCCCACCGGCTCGGCCTTGCGCAGCCGGTTGAGGCGCACCAGTAACCACCATGCTGCCAACGCGCCGGCGGTATAAAGGACGCTGGAGGCGAGCAACCAGGCCTGCCCCAACGGCCAGCCCACCAGGTGCACCAGCCACCAACCGGTGAACGGCAGGCTCACCAGGCACAGCCCCATCAACAGCCAGACGAACACCAGCGGCCGGCGCAGCAGCTTGGCGTATGCCTCGCCATCGCCCTGGCGGCGTGCGCGCAAGGTCCAGGCCGCCAGCCCCAGCGCGCCCAGCAGCAGCAGCGCAGTGGCGAGGATATGCAGGGTCTTGAGGGTGGTCAGGTATTCCATTGGGTCCTCGGCAAGGCGGCGGGTGACTTTACCGGCCCTTCGCGGGCAAGCCCGCTCCTACAGGCACCGCGTCGCTCTCGAGGGCAGCGGAGAATCTGGAGGAGCGGGCTTGCCCGCGAAGGGGCCGACACAGGCTCAAGCGTAGCCGCTCAACCCAGGAACAGCTTGTACGCCGGGTTGTCGGTCTCGTCCCAGTACGGGTAGCCGATCTTTGCCAGCGCCTCCGGCACCAGGTGGCGCTCGTCGTCAGGCACCTGCAGGCCAGCCACCACGCGCCCATCGGCCGCGCCATGGTTGCGATAGTGGAACATCGAGATGTTCCAGCGCCCACCCAGCTTGTTGAGGAAATTGAACAGCGCGCCCGGCCGCTCGGGGAATTCGAAGCGCAACACCAGCTCGTCGCTGACCCCCACCGAATGGCCGCCCACCATGTGGCGAATATGCATCTTGGCCAGTTCGTTGTCGGTCAGGTCGGTGACCGGGAAACCCTGCTCGGTCAAATGCTGCACCAGCGCAGCACGCGGGTCGGTTTCCGGATGGGTCTGCACGCCGACGAAGATGTGCGCCTCCTTGTCGGCGTGGTAGCGGTAGTTGAACTCGGTGATCTGGCGCTTGCCGATGGCCTCGCAGAACGCCTTGAAGCTGCCAGGTTGCTCGGGAATGGTCACGGCGATGATCGCCTCGCGTTTCTCGCCCAGCTCGGACCGCTCGGCAACGTGGCGCAGGCGGTCGAAGTTGACGTTGGCGCCTGAGTCGATCGCAACCAGGGTCTGCCCCGACACGCCGGTGAGTTCCACATACCTCTTGATGCCTGCAACACCCAATGCGCCGGCAGGTTCGGTGATCGAGCGGGTATCGTCGTAGATGTCCTTGATAGCCGCACAGATTTCATCGGTACTGACCGTTATTACCTCGTCCACGTGCAGCTTGCAGATATCGAAGGTGTGCTGGCCGATCTGAGCCACCGCCACGCCATCGGCGAACAGCCCGACCTGCGGCAATATCACGCGCTCACCGGCAGCCATGGCGGCTTGCAGGCAGTTGGAGTCGTCTGGCTCGACGCCGATCACCTTGATTTCCGGGCGCAGGTATTTCACGTAGGCGGCAATACCGGCAATCAGCCCGCCCCCCCCGACAGGCACGAAGATCGCGTCCAGCCGGCCCGGGTGCTGACGCAGGATCTCCATGGCCACGGTGCCCTGCCCGGCGATGGTGTGTGGGTCGTCATAGGGGTGGATATAGACAAAACCCTTTTCGTCCACCAGCTTCAGCGAATAGGCCAGCGCCTCGGGGAAGGAATCGCCGTGCAGCACCACCTTGCCACCGCGCGAACGCACGCCCTCCACCTTGATTTCCGGAGTGGTCTTGGGCATCACGATGGTCGCCTTGATGCCCAGCTCGCGGGCCGCCAGGGCCAGGCCCTGGGCATGGTTGCCGGCCGAAGCGGTTACCACGCCGCGCGCCAGCTCCTCGGGGGTCAGCTGCGCCAGCTTGTTGTATGCCCCGCGGATCTTGAAGGAGAACACCGGTTGCAGGTCTTCGCGCTTGAGCAGCACGGTGTTGTTCAGGCGCTTGCTCAGCTGCCCGGCACTCTGCAAAGGGGTTTCGACCGCAACGTCGTAGACGCGCGAGGTGAGGATCTTCTTGACGTACTGTTCGAGCATCGCGGGAAACATCACAGGGCCGGGGGACAAGGCCTGGAAGTCTACCCCAGCGCTACGTCGGGCGACCACAGCAAAGCCGCGCGACTGGTTATACTACGCCACCTTTGAAACCTACCCCGCCCCTTTTCGGAGCCCGCATGTCCCAGGACCAACTGAAACAGGCCGTCGCCCAGGCCGCCGTCGACTTCATTCTGCCCAAGCTGGATGAGAAAAGCGTCGTCGGCGTCGGCACCGGCTCGACCGCCAACTTCTTCATCGATGCGCTGGCCCGGCACAAGACCGCCTTCGATGGCGCGGTCGCCAGTTCCGAGGCCACCGCCGAGCGCCTGAAGGCCCATGGCATCCCGGTGTACGAGCTGAACAGCGTCAGCGAACTGGAGTTCTATGTCGACGGCGCCGACGAGAGCGACGCGCACCTGAACCTGATCAAGGGCGGCGGCGCGGCGCTGACGCGCGAGAAGATCGTCGCGGCAGTGGCCCGCACCTTCATCTGCATCGCCGACGCCAGCAAGCTGGTACCGGTGCTCGGCGCCTTCCCGCTGCCGGTGGAAGTGATCCCCATGGCCCGCAGCCACGTGGCGCGTCAGTTGGTGAAACTGGGCGGCGACCCCGTTTACCGCGAAGGCGTGCTGACCGACAACGGCAACGTCATTCTCGACGTGCACAACCTGCAGATCACCAACCCGGTGGAGCTGGAAAGCCAGATCAACGCCATCGTTGGCGTAGTGACCAACGGCCTGTTCGCCGCACGCCCAGCGGACTTGCTGCTGCTGGGTACCGCTGAAGGCGTGAAGACGCTCAAGGCCGAGTAAGCTGGCGTAATTCGGGTAGGAGCGGGCAGGCCCGCTCCTACAGGCGCAGCGCAAGCCTCGCGCCAAGCGCCTTGAATTCGACTACTCAGCCGGCAACTTGAACACATAGAACAGGTTCGGCTCGCTCACCAGGTAGATCGTGCCGGCATCGTCCATTGCTATTCCCTCCGCCTGCGGCACGCTCTGCTTCAAGCCCTGGAAACCCTTGCGCAACGAAAGGGTGTTGAGCGGCTTGCCCTTCACGTCCAGCTCGACCACCAGCCTCGACTCGTCCGACAACGCCAGCAGGTGCCCGCTGCGCTCGTCGAACTGCAGGCTCGACAGGTCACGCACGAACAGCCGCGCGTCGCGCTTGTGGTCCTGCACTACATGCACCGCATAGGGCTGCTCGGGGTTCTGATGAGGAAAGCCGTGCACTTCGTAGATCATCATCGGGTCGCGCTCCTTGGCCACGAACAGGCGGTTGCCCTTCGAGTCGTAGGCCAGGCCCTCGAAGCCTTTGTTGCCGTTCAAGCCAATACCGAGGGTGAGCTGCTCGGCATCGTTGGCGTCGAGGAACAGCGTGTCGTCGTCCAGATGCACGCGAATCAACCGTTGCTGGCGTTCGTCGGTGATCACATAGCTGTTTGGCCCGATGTATTCCACCGCCTCCGGGTCGCCGAAGCCGGTCAGCGGCACGCGGCGCAGGATACGGCCATCGAGCGACAGTTCGATCAGCTCGGAGCGGGCATTGGTGACGGAAAACAGGGTCTTGCGGTCGGGGTCGTAGGTCAGTGCCGACAGGTCATCGTCCAGCCCCTCGATGGGTTGAGCCTCGACCACCACCTGGTAACGGTCCAGGCCAATGCTCTGCTCCGAAGGCTGCCACCAGGTCTTGAGGTTGAACCAGCCGCGTTCGAATAGACGAAACTGCTGGCCGGCCACGCCGAGTACCAGCAGCGTGGAAAGGCCAAGGACGAGCAGTAGAAAAGGCAGGCGAAGGTAACGGCGCATGGGACAGACTCGGCAAGAGGGTGACGAATCTAATCATGAACAGCTGAAGTAAAGCTTAATGCCATCATTTAAGCCGCTTTCAGTCCGGCAATGGTTGGAATACTGCACTAGAGCGGCTTAGCGCTTCTTGAAGCGATAGAACAGGTCGGGCTCGCTCACTACATAGAGGTTACCCTTGTCGTCCATCGCCACGCCCTCAGCCCTTGGGACTCGACTGGCAAGCCCATTGAAGCCGCCCAGCAAAGTCATGAAGCTGACCTGCTCGCCGCGCTCGTTCAGCTCAAGCAGCAGGTTGGAGTCTGCCGACAACACCAGCAGGTGGCCGGTACGCGGGTCGATGGTCAGGCCGGACAGGTTGCGCACCTCCAGTGCACTGCTGGGCAGCGCCTGCTTGTCGCCAGCAAGCGGGCCACGACCATCGGTGCGCCAAGTGAACAACTGGGCTGGGCGTTCCTCACCCAGTACCAGCTGCTGGTGCTTCGGGTCCCAGGCTATGCCTTCGAAACCTTTGTTGTCATCGGCCGATTCACCCAGGTCGAAGCTCTTGAAGTCTGCGTGGTTCAGAGCGCGGGTATTGGCATCCACCTTTACCAGGGTCAACAGGTGCGTACGCTCGTCAATGATCGCCATCTGCCCGTTTTCCAACATGGCCACGCCTTCAGGGTTGGACCAGCCAAGCAACGGCATCTTGCGCAGCACATCGCCATCGAGGCTCAGCTCGACCAGGAACGGGCGCTTGCCCGTCACCGTGAACAAGGTGCGGGTCTTCGGGTTGAAGGTCAGGTCGGACGCTTCAGCGTCGCCAACGCCCGGCATCACCTTGGCGTCGATGTCTGCCACGTAGTCTGGCAACCAGGTGCTGCTCACGCGCTCAGCCGGGGTTTCGAAATGTTCCTTGACCCACAGCCTGGCACGATCATCCCAGTGCATCAGCACCGACAAACCGTAGGCGGCCACGAGCCCCAGGGCCAGCCAGGGCAACAGCGTTCGGCGCTTCCTGGGCAGGGAAGGAAGGTAACCAGCAGATGGAATAGCCATGAAAACTCCTCGGCATGCCGAGTGATCCATGACTACGGCAGATAACGTTGTGGCGTCATTATCCGCATCGCATGTGAAAAAAACGGTAAGGCGGGAAACGATGGCGGCATGCGCCGCCACCCTTGCCGGCTCAGAGCACTCGACTTTCGAAGCGGCTTGCGCCGGGCAGCTCCAGCACCAGCTCGTCGCCCACGTTGAACGGGCCGACACCGGCTGGCGTGCCGGTCAGTATCACGTCACCCGGTTGCAGGGAGAAGTGCGCGGCGATGTGCTGGATGATCGGCACGATCGGGTTGAGCATCATTGCGCTGTTGCCGTCCTGGCGCACTTCACCGTTGACGGTCAGGCGCACCGGAATATCGGTCAGGTCCTCGAAGGTGGCAGCGCTGACGAAAGGCGGCAGTACGCAGGCGCCATCGAAGCTCTTGGCCAGCTCCCAGGGCAGGCCCTTCTCCTTGAGCTTGGCCTGCACCTCGCGCAGGGTCAGGTCCAGGGCCGGGGCGTAGCCGGAAATGGCATCGAGCACCTCCTCCTCGGTCGGCTTGGTCGACAGCGGCTTGCCCAGCAGCACGGCGATTTCCGCCTCGTAGTGCACCGAGCCACGTTCGGTCGGGATCTTGAAACCGCCTTCGAGGGGCACCACGCAACTGCCCGGCTTGATGAACAGCAGTGGCTCGCTGGGAATGGGGTTGTCCAGTTCCTTGGCATGTTCGGCATAGTTACGGCCGATGCACACCACCTTGCCAATCGGGAAGTGGATGTGCGTGCCGTCTACGTACTGGTGCTGGTAACTCATTGGGCCGACTCCTCTGGGTACTGCTTGGCTTGTTCAGGTGCGAAGATCTTACCCGGATTCATGATGCCGTTCGGGTCGAACACCGCCTTTATCGCCTTCATGCAGGCGATTTCATCTGGCGAGCGGCTGTAGCCCAGGTAGTCGCGCTTGGTCATGCCCACGCCATGCTCGGCGGAAATCGAGCCGTTGTAGCGCTCGACGATCTCGAACACCCACTTGTTGACCTTGGCGCACGAGGCGAAGAACTCGTCCTTGCCCATGTGCTCGGGCTTGAGGATGTTCAGGTGCAGGTTGCCGTCGCCGATGTGGCCGTACCAGACCACTTCATAGTCCGGGTAGTGGGCGTTGACCACCGCATCGATGTCGCGCAGGAAGGCCGGCACCTTGGAGACGGTGACGGAAATGTCGTTCTTGTAGGGCGTCCAGTGGGAAATGGTTTCGGACAGGTACTCGCGCAGCTTCCACAGGTTTCTCAACTGGGTCTCGCTCTGGCTCATTACGCCGTCGAGCACCCAGCCTTGCTCCACGCAATGCTCGAAGGTCGCCAGCGCTTCATTGGCGATGTCCTCGTTGCTGGCCTCGAACTCCAGCAGCGCATAGAACGGGCATGGCGTGTCGAACGGCGGCGGCACATCGCCGCGGGCCATGATCCTGGCCAAACCCTTGTCGGAGAAGAATTCGAAGGCGGTGAGGTCGAGCTTGCCCTGGAAGGCATGCAGCACCGGCATGATCGAGTCGAAGTCCGGGGTGCCGAGCACCATGGCGGTGAGGTTGCGCGGCGCGCGGTCCAGGCGCATGGTCGCCTCGACCACGAAGCCCAGCGTGCCCTCGGCGCCGATGAACAGCTGGCGCAGGTCGTAGCCGGTGGCGTTCTTTATAAGGTCGCGGTTCAGTTCGAGCAGCTCGCCCTTGCCGGTGACCACCTTCAGGCCGGCCACCCAATTGCGGGTCATGCCGTAGCGAATTACCTTGATTCCGCCGGCATTGGTGCCGATATTGCCGCCAATCTGGCTGGAACCGCTGGAAGCGAAGTCTACCGGGTAGTACAGCCCCTGTTCTTCGGCGAACTGCTGCAACTGGCGGGTGACGACCCCCGGCTGGCAGACCACGGTACGGTCGAAAGGGTTGAAGTCGAGGATCTGGTTCATGTAGTCGAACGCCACCACCACCTCGCCATTGGCGGCGACGGCAGCCCCCGACAGGCCGGTGCGCCCGCCGGACGGCACCAGCGCCACCTTGTGGCGGTTGGCCCAGGCGACGATGGCCTGCACCTGCTCGATGGTCTTGGGCAACACGATGGCAGAGGGCGCCGGCGGGTATTGCTGGGTCCAATCCTTGCCGTAGGCCTGGAGGGAAGCGGGGTCGGTCAGCACCTTGCCGGGGTCGACCAGGGTCATCAGCTCATCAATTACCGCAGAGTGAGTCATCAGTAGAACTCTCGAACTATTCATAGTCACCCTGAGCACTCTTCACCTGGCGGGATAAGCTCAGACAGTGTCGCGTATGCTAGCATAGCCCTCCCGCCGTTCGTGCTAAGGCCGACGCCGCGCCGCTTTGCCCCCTCGCCATTTTTTCTCCGGGATACAGGTTTACGCAGATGAGCAAGACTTCTCTCGACAAGAGCAAGATCAGGTTCCTTCTTCTCGAAGGCGTCCACCAGAACGCTGTGGATACCCTCAAGGCTGCCGGGTACACCAACATCGAGTACCTCACTGGCTCGCTGCCAGACGCCGATCTGAAGGAAAAGATCGCAGATGCCCACTTCATCGGCATCCGCTCGCGCACCCAATTGACCGAAGAGGTCTTTGATTGCGCGAAGAAGCTGGTCGCGGTCGGCTGTTTCTGCATCGGTACCAACCAGGTCGACCTGAACGCGGCCCGCGAGCGCGGTATCGCCGTGTTCAACGCGCCTTACTCCAATACCCGCTCGGTGGCCGAACTGGTGCTGGCCGAAGCCATCCTGCTGCTGCGCGGCATTCCCGAGAAGAACGCCTCGTGCCACCGTGGCGGCTGGATCAAGAGCGCGGCCAACTCGTTCGAGATCCGTGGCAAGAAGCTGGGCATCGTCGGCTACGGCTCGATCGGCACCCAGCTGTCGGTACTGGCCGAGAGCGTGGGCATGCAGGTGTACTTCTTCGACCCGCTGACCAAGCTGCCGCTGGGCAACGCCACCCAGGTCACCAGCCTGAACGAACTGCTGGGCCTGGCCGACATCGTTTCGCTGCACGTGCCTGAGCTGCCATCCACCCAGTGGATGATCGGCGAGAAGGAAATCCGCGCGATGAAGAAGGGTTCGATCCTGATCAACGCCGCCCGCGGCACCGTGGTCGAACTGGACCACCTGGCCGCCGCGATCAAGGACAAGCACCTGATCGGTGCCGCCATCGACGTGTTCCCGGTCGAGCCGCGCTCCAACGACGAAGAGTTCGAAAGCCCGCTGCGGGGCCTGGACAACGTGATCCTCACCCCGCACATCGGCGGCTCCACCGCCGAGGCCCAGGCCAACATCGGCCTGGAAGTGGCCGAGAAGCTGGTGAAGTACAGCGACAACGGCACCTCCGTGTCGTCGGTCAACTTCCCGGAAGTGGCCCTGCCGGCGCACCCAGGCAAGCACCGCCTGCTGCACATCCACGAGAACATCCCGGGTGTGCTCAGTGAGATCAACAAGGTGTTCGCCGAGAACGGCATCAACATCTCTGGTCAGTTCCTGCAGACCGACGAGAAAGTCGGCTACGTGGTGATCGACGTCGACGCCGAGTACTCGGACCTGGCGCAAGAGAAGCTGCAGCACGTGAAGGGCACCATCCGCTCCCGCGTCCTGTTCTGATCGCCCTGCAGCACGAAGAAGGGAGGCCCTGGTGGCCTCCCTTTCTTCATTTGCGACATAAAAATTTCAGATGTGGCGTAAACATTAGTAAGGTCTTGGGGTCATAGGCTGCGTTCGACCGAGGCAGGCGATAAAGCCTCGGCGAATGAAATTCAACTGCCAAGAAATAAAAGGGATCTTCATGCGTTTGACCATTGGTGTACTGCTGGCAGTACTGATAAGTCCGGCGGCCCAGGCCGAGCTGATAGACGAAATCAACGACCGAGGCGAACTGCGCATTGCCGTACCAGCCGATACCGCTCCTTATGCCTTCAAGGAAAATGAACAACTGACCGGTTTCGACGTGGAACTGGGCCAGGCTCTGGCCAAGGAGCTGGACCTGCGCGCCGAGTTCATCGAAACCCCTGTCGAGCAGCAAGTGCCGGGGGTGGTCGAGGGCAAGTACGACATCACCCTGGACAAAGCAAACACCCAGGATGGGCTCGACGCCAGCAACGCCTTTGCCGACGATGGCCGGGCGGTGCAGTTCCAGAAAGGCAACGCGGCCTTCGAGAGCGCGGTGAACAACGCCTTGGAGCGGATCAAGGGCGACGGGCGACTGGAGGCATTGGAAGCCAAGTGGCTCAAGGACCAGCCCCACAGCACTGCCGGGCAGTGACGGCAAGGCTACAGGGGTCGCGCACCGCTCAGGTTTTGTGTAAGGCCAACGCCGCCTCGGCCGCGTCCAGCTCCAGCTCGCTGAACACCAGTACCCCTTCCCGGCGCAGCAACGCCGTGGTCACGCCCTCGCCTGCCACCTTCACGCCACTGAACGTGCCGTCATAGGTCAGTCGGTTGCCGCATGACGGGCTGCCGGCCTTGAGCACCGCCACGCGTATTCCATGCCGCCGCACCAGCGCCAGGGCCTGGCTGGCGCCTGCAAGAAAGGCCGCGCTCACATCCTCCCCGCTCACCGTCAACACCTGGGCCTGGCCGTCGAGCACCTGCGCGCCCTGCCCGCCTGGGATCTCTGCCGGGGGCCGGGGTGTCGGCAAGCCGCCGGCCACCTCGGGGCACAACGGCACCACGCGGCCTTCGGCCTGCCATCGCTGCAACAGGCCGGGGTGGCCGCTGGCGCGACCGTCGTAACGCACCGGCTGGCCCAGCAGACAGGCGCTCACCAGCACTTTGGGCAACTCAGAACGGGTCGTTGCCACGGCGTCGGAACCAGCCCGTCAGCGACAGGCGCTCACGCCCGGCCGGCAGCACTTCATGGGGAATGTCGCCGGAAAGAAACACCACCAGGCAAGCGGCGACCGGCAGCACGTCCAGGGTCTGCTCGCCGTCGAGGTACATGCGCAACTGGCCGCCGTCTTGTGGCTGCCAGTCTTCGTTGAGGTAGAGGATCGCCGACACGGCACGCCGATCGTCGTCGCGGAAACGGTCCAGGTGGCGGCGGTAGAACGCCCCCGGCGGGTAGAGCGCGAAATGGCTCTCATAGTCTTCCAAGCCCAGGAACAGGCATTGGTTGAGCGCCTGGCGCAGGCTGTCCATGGCGTTCAGGTAAAGGTCGCAAGCCTCGGACTGGCCTCGCTCCAGCCACTGGATGCGGTCGCCACGAACCGCTTCGCGTACCTCCTGGCCAGCGCCACGACCCACGCTGGCCGGGCTCAATTCGCCCTGCTCGGCACGCTGGCGACACTCGTCGGCCAAGGTGCGGATCAACGGCGCGGGCAGGAACAGCGACTGCTGGGCCCAGCCACGGTTGGCGAGGTCGTCGACGATGGCGGTCACCGTCGGATGTTCGGGAGAAAGGTTCATGGCGCGCATAGTAGCCACTGGACGATCAAACCGACAGCACCGCTTGGCCACCAACCGTCACTGGTATCTCGACAAAGCCCCGCCACGCCTAGGACAATAGCGGCCTGCCGACAGGAGTCCTGAATGCGCCGTTTGTTTTCCCTGCTTGTGCTGTTGATCTGCACCACGCCTGTCTGGGCAGACAGCCTTGACCAGCTTTACAAGGCCGCGGGCTGGCCCGACCAGCGCGCCCACTTCAACGATGCCCTCGACGCCGCCCAGCAGCGCTACCGCAACAGCCTGCCGCCCGCGGTGTACCAGGCCTTGGTCAACAACAGCAGCCAGCGCTTCGAAGCCCAGGCCATGGACCGTCGCGCCCAGGCGCAGTTGCGCGCCAACCTGAAGAACCCGGCGCCGGCGCTGGCGTTCTTCCAGTCGCCTCTGGGACGCAAGGTGGTGGCCGCCGAGCTGCTGGCCACACGCAAGGATCAACTCGCCAAGAACGCCAAGGGCTTGCCAAAGATCCAGGCCAGCGACAACCGCCTGCTGGTCATCGGTCACCTGGCCCAGGCCCTGCCCGCCCGCGAGGCCGGTGCAGAGGTCAGCCTGGCAATCGCCGGGGTGGCTGCCGACAGCCTCAGTGCGATGCTTCCCGGCCTGCTCGGCGGCGGCCAGGCCCAAGGTCTGCTCGAAGGCCAGCGCCAGCGCCTGATGGAGCAGATCGGCGCCGACCTGAACAACACCCTGCTGTATGTCTACCGCGACCTCTCCGACACCGAACTCGAAGAGTTCTCGACCTTTGCCGAGTCGCCCGAAGGCCAGGCCTACTACAAGGCCGCGCTCTCTGCAGTGCGCGCCGGCCTTGCGGTCGGCCAGAACAGCGCGGACCTGAAATAGTCAGCCCAGGCGCTGGCCGATAAAGGCGAAATAACGGGCGCGGATGGCCGGCAGCTCGTTGGCCAGGTGGTGGCGGGCCTCGGGCAGCATCAATACCTGCGGCTCGGCGAACTTGGCCTTGAGCACGTCGAGGTTGTAGCGCCAGTCCACCGTGCCATCGGCTTCCCCTTGCACGATCAATGGCCGCCGTGTGCTATGCGGCGCCGCTTCCATGCGCTTGATCCAGTCCACCAACGCCCCTACCCAGGCCGTGGCCAGGCGCCGTGGTTGCAGGGGGTCGGCCTGCAGGAAGGGCAGGAAGGCCGGGTCGTTGCTGTTGTCGCTGAAACGCCGCTCGATGCCATCGACGAAATGGCGCAGCACGCAGTAGCTCAGTTTCGACCAGTACCAGGCCCGCGGACGCACCAACGGCGCCAGCAGGATCGCCTCGCCGCTCACCGGGCTACGCGGGCCTGCGTGCAGCAGGTGGTCCACGGCAATCGCCCCGCCGGTGCTTTGCCCGCACAGATGCCAAGGCTGCGGCAGGCCCAGGCCGTGCGCCTGCTCGAAGAGCGCCTCGAGCACTTGCTGGTACACCGCGAAACTCTCGATGCTGGCCCGCGCACCGCTGGACAGCCCATGGCCCGGCAGGTCGCAGGCGATTACCGCGAACCCCTGCCCCAAGGCCCATTCGATGACATGACGGTACAGCCCCATGTGGTCGTAATAGCCATGCAACAGGAAGAGGGTGGCCACAGGGTTGGGCGCCGCCCACACCTGCCCGACCAGCTCGAAGCCGGCCACCTCGAAACGGCCCAGCCAGCCATTGCCGGGCAGGCCGTAGAAGCGTTGGTAGTCGAGGGCGTGGGCCGACAATGGCTGGCACGCCGCCAGCGGTGCGAGGCTGGCGCGCAGCAGGTCGGGGTGGAAGGTGGCGGGCATCGGTACATCCGCTGGAGGTGCAAGTATTGACCTGCGATATTCAGCTCTGCGCTGCGTCATGGCAAGCTGATGCCTTCTCTGCCATACACCGCGAAGCGGCCAACACAGAACCCCACACATACGATGAAAACCCTCGCCGCCCTGCTCTGTGCCGCCATCCTATGGTGGGCCTATGACAGCTTCCAAGGCCGCTACCTGCGCCCCTTCGACAACCAGGCCACGCTGTTCGATGGCGGCCAGTTGCACCTGCCCGCGGAGCTGGCTGGCCCTGGGCCGATTCGCGTGGTGCACTTCTGGGACCCGGCCTGCCCGTGCAACGTCGGCAACCAGCAGCACCTGGGCGAGCTGATCGAACACTTCGCCCCGGAGGGCGTGAGCTTCCATGTGCTGCAAAAGCCCGGCAGCCAAGGCCAGCTTGCGGCCAACCTCAGCGCACTGAAGCCCCTGGCCAGCCTGCCTGGCAGTGAACAGCTACCTGCCAGCCCTGCGGTCGCCATCTGGGGTCGCCAAGGCCAGCTCGCCTACTTCGGCCCCTACAGCGAAGGCGCGCTGTGCAACTCCAGCAACAGCTTCATCGAGCCGATCCTCAAGGCACTGCTGCAAGGCCGCCAGGTGACCGCCTCGAACACCCTGGCGGTGGGCTGCTATTGCCCCTGGGCGGGCTGACGCGCCCGCGCCGGGTTGCCCACCACCACCGCTCCCGCCGGTACGTCGCGGGTCACCACGCTACCCGCACCGACCACGGCGTTGTCGCCAATGGTCACCCCCGGCAGGATGATTGCCCCACCACCGATCCACACATTGTCGCCAATGCTCACCGGCCGCCCGCTTTCCAGCCCGGTGCGGCGCAGTTCGGGGTCCAGCGGGTGGTCGGCGGTGTAGATCTGCACCGAGGGAGCAATCTGACAATCGTCACCGATACGCACCGGCAGCACGTCGAGTATCACCACGTTGAAGTTCATGAAGGTGTTCCTGCCGACGCTGATGTTGTAGCCATAGTCGCAGTAGAACGGCGGGCGGATCACCACGCCCTCGCCGACACTGGCGAAATGCTCCAGCAACAGCGCGTGGCGCCCGTCATTGAGCAACTCGACGCTGTGGTTGTAGCGTTGCATCCAGTGCTTGTTGGCGATCTGGTCGGCCTGAAGCTCGGGGCAGCCTGCGTGATAGAGCTGGCCCGCCAGCATTTTCTGTTTTTCACTCAAAGACATGGAAACTCCTTAACGGGGGCTACTCTCAATTCGTCTTCCCATGGATGATCGGACAACACTTTCCCCGCGAATGCACAAGGACTCCTATGAAGCGCAGCCTGACCCTGCTGGCCATCGTCGTTGCCGTGGCCGCTGGCGCCGGTTACTGGTATATCCACGGCAAGCAACCACAGCGTGACGGCGAGGTCGCCATCGCCGGCCTCTCGGCGTCGGTCAGCGTGCGCTACGACGCCCGTGGCGTCCCGCACATCCAAGCGCAGAACGAGGCGGACCTGTACCGCGCCCTGGGCTATGTACATGCCCAGGACCGCCTGTTCCAGATGGAGCTGGTGCGGCGCCTGGCCCGCGGCGAGCTGGCCGAGGTGCTGGGCAGCAAGCTTGTGCACACCGACACGCTGTTTCGCAGCCTGCGTATCCGCGAGCAGGCCGCACGCATGGTCGAGCGCCTGGACCCTCAATCACCGAGCGGACAAGCGCTGCACGCCTACCTGGCCGGCGTGAACGCCTGGCAGGCCAGCCACCCCAAGCCGCTGGAATTCGACGTGCTGGGCATTCCGTCACGCCCGTTCACTGCCGAGGACACCCTGAGCGTCGCCGGCTACTTGGCCTATAGCTTTGCCGCCGCGTTTCGCACCGAACCTGCGCTTACCTACATCCGCGACCAGCTGGGCCCGGAGTACCTGAAAATCTTCGACCTCGACTGGCACCCTGACGGTGCCTTGCGTCCAGCGCTTGCCGATGCCGACTGGCGCAGCCTCGAGCGTATCGCTCGGCTGAGCAACGAGGCCCTGGGCGCAGCGGCCATTCCACAGTTCGAAGGCAGCAACGCCTGGGCCGTGGCTGGCAGCCGTACCCGCAGTGGCCGCCCGCTGCTGGCCGGCGACCCGCACATCGGCTTCGCCGTGCCCGCGGTATGGTACGAGGCCGAGCTGTCGGCGCCGGGCTTCAACCTGTATGGCTATTTCCAGGCCCTGAACCCCTTCGCCCTTCTGGGTCACAACCGCGACTTCGGCTGGAGCCTGACCATGTTCCAGAACGACGACGTCGATTTGATCGCAGAGAAGGCCAACCCGAACAACCCCGACCAAGTCATGGTCGGGGGCCAGTGGCACACCCTGGAAAAGACCGAGCAGAAGATTGCAGTCAAAGACCAGGACCCGGTCACCATCACCTTGCGCCGCTCGCCCCATGGCCCGGTAGTCAACGAGGTGCTGGGCGACACGGCCGGCGCCACGCCGATTTCCATGTGGTGGGCGTTCCTGGAAACCGAGAACCCGATTCTCGATGCTTTCTACCAGCTCAACCGCGCCGACACCCTGGGCAAGATGCGCGACGCAGCGGCGAAGATCCAGGCGCCGGGCTTGAACCTGGTCTGGGCCAACGCCCGTGGCGATATCGGCTGGTGGGCCGCAGCGCAGTTGCCGGTGCGCCCGGCGGGGGTCAACCCGACGTTCATCCTCGACGGCAGCAGCCATGAGGCCGACAAGGCTGGCTTCTACCCGTTCAGCGCCAACCCCCAGCAGGAAAACCCGGCCAGCGGCTACATCGTCTCGGCCAACTACCAGCCGCCGGCCAGCATGCCGATTCCCGGCTACTACAACCTGCCCGACCGAGGCCGCCAGCTCGATCGCCACCTGGCCAACCCCGATGTGAAGTGGGACGTGCAGAACAGCCAGGCACTGCAACTGGACACCGCAACCGACTACGGCCCGCGCACCCTGGCGCCGCTGCTGGCAACCCTGCGCGAGGTCGCCCAGGGCGACGAGCAGAAGGAGTTGGTAGAACAACTGGCAGCCTGGCGCGGCGACTACCCGGTAACGTCCACCAGCGCCACGCTGTTCAACCAGTTCCTGGATGAGTTGGCCTTCGCCGCCCTGCACGACGAACTGGGTGATACCTGGTTCCCGGTGCTCATCAGCACTCGCGCCATCGACGCCGCCCTGCCACGCCTGGCCGCCGACCCCGAGTCGCCCTGGTGGAACCTGCGCGGCAGCCAGGAGCGCACTGACCGCACGAGCATCGTGCGCCTGGCCTGGCAGCGTACCCTGGAGCACCTGCGCGAAACCTTTGGCAAGGACCCGGCCGGCTGGCAATGGGGCAAGGCACATACCCTCACCCACAACCATCCGCTGGGTCAGCAGAAGCCCCTGGACCGGCTGTTCAATGTCGGGCCGTTCGCCGCGCCCGGTAGCCACGAGGTGCCGAACAACCTCTCGGCCAACATCGGGCCGGCGCCATGGAAGGTCAACTATGGGCCTTCGACCCGCCGCCTGATCGATTTCGCCGACGCCGGACAAGCCCTGACCATCAACCCGGTCGGGCAGAGCGGTGTGCCGTTCGACCGGCACTATTCCGACCAGGCCCAGGACTACATCGATGGCCGCTACCACAAAGCGCAGATGGGCGTGATACCGGCGCAGAGCACCCTGCGCCTGGTTCCGGCCGGGCAGTAGCCGCACGAAAAAAACCGGGGCCGCTTTTGCGGCCCCGGCGCCATCAGCTCAACCCTGCCACTTACCGCCTTCGACGATGACGCTCTCAGGCTTGGTGTCGTCGCTCAGTTCCTTGCGCACGTACTGGTCGTACAGCTTGAGCAGGAACTTCTCCTCGCCCAGCTTGGCGAGTTCTGCGTTCACCCAGTCACGCAGCTCGGTGTTGCCCTTCTTCACTGCCGGGGCGATCGGTGCTTCGTCGCCCAGCCGTTGTGGCAGTACCCGGTAACCCGGGTTCTGCTTGGCCCAGCTGAACAGGATCAGGTTGTCCTGGGCATAGGCATCGCCACGGCCATTGGCCAGGGCTTGCAACGACTCGCTGTTCTTCTCGAACTTGAGCAGCTTCCAGTCCGGGTGGTGCTTGGTCAGCCAGATGTCGGCCGTGGTGCCGGTGGTCACGATGATGGTCTTGTCGGCCAGATCGTCAAGCTTCTGCACGGGGCTGGCGTCGGCGACGATGGCCTGCACCGCCACGCGCAGGTTGGGGTTGGTGAAGTCCACCGCCTCCTTGCGCTCCGGAGTGACGGTCATGTTGGCGAGAATCAGGTCGACCTTGTCGCTTTGCAGGAAGGGAATGCGGCTGGCCGGCTCCACGGCGACGAACTCGACCTTGTTCTCATCGCCCAGCAGGTTCTTGGCCAAGCGCCGGGCGATATCGGTGTCGAAGCCAACGTAGCGGCCGCTGGCGTCGACGAAGCCGAACGGCGGCTTGTCGGTGAACACGCCGACAATCAGCTTGTCGCGCGCCTTGATGGTTTCCAGATAGCTGGTGGCCGGGCTCGCGCTGGCCGGTTTGCTCGCATCCTGGGGCTTGTCGCAGCCGGCCAGCAAGGCCAGGCCGAACAACGGTGCCAGCAGCTTGGTGAGATAGGCAGTTTTCATGACAGTTCCTTTTTCAGTGTCTTCGGCAGGCTTTCTACGTAGGAGAATTTCTCCAGGAACTGCTGCGCGCGTGCGGTCTGCGGTTGGGTGAAGAACCTCTCGGGGTCGCTCTGTTCAAGGATCCTGCCGGCCTCCATGAACACGATTCGGTCGGCCACCGCGCGGGCGAAGGCCATTTCGTGGGTAACGATGAGCAGGGTCATGCCGCCTTCGGCCAGGCCCTGGATCACTTGCAGCACTTCCTTGACCATCTCTGGGTCCAGGGCGGCGGTGACTTCGTCGAACAGCATCACCTGCGGGTTCATGCACAACGAGCGCACAATGGCGATGCGCTGCTGCTGGCCGCCGGAAAGCTGGCGAGGGTAGACGTCGCGCTTGTCCAGCAAGCCCACCCGCGCCAGCAGCGTCTCGGCCTGGGCCTGGGCTTCGGCGCGGATGCGCTTTTGTACCTTGAGCGGGCCGAGCAGCAGGTTGTCGAGCACGCTCATGTGGCCGAACAGGTGGTAGCTCTGAAACACCATGCCCACCCGCTGGCGCACCTGGCGCCAATCGGTGGAAGGGCTCAGCAGTTCCTGGCCCTCGAGGCGCAAGTGACCGCCGTTCGCCTCCTCCAGGCCATTGAGGCAACGCAGCAAGGTGCTCTTGCCGCAGCCACTGGGGCCGAGCACAACCACTACCTCGCCGGCCTGCACTTGCAGGTCGATGTCCTTGAGCACCTGCTGGTCGCCAAAGCACTTGTTGAAACCCTGGAATTCGATCAATGCGCTCATGAGTGGGCCCAGCGGCGTTCCAGCGCACGCGAGGCGCTGGAAAGCGGGTAGCAGACGAAGAAGAAGAACAGCAACAGCACGCTGTAGATCAGCACCGACTCGTAGGTGCGCTCGATGATCTGCTGTCCGGCCTTGATGACCTCGACCACGCCGATCAGCACGGCCAGGGAGCTGGTCTTGATGATGCGCGTGTAGAGGTTGATGGTCGGTGGGGTCATGCGCTTGAGCGCCTGCGGCAACAGCACGTGGCGGTACAGCTGCCAGCCGGACAGGCCGATCGACAACCCTGCCTCGCGCTGCCCGCGCGGCAACGAGTGCAACGCGCCGCGCACCACCTCGCCCACTTCGCTGGCGCCCCACAGCCCCAGCACCAGCACCGCGCACCAGAAGCTGGGGATGCTCAGCGAGAAGAAGATCGGCAGGCCGAAGAACACCAGGTACAGCCACACCAACACCGGAATGGCCCGGAACAATTCGAGGTAGACCTGCAATGCGATGTTCAGAAAGCGCTTGCCCAAGGTCGCCAGCACGCCGTAGAGCACCCCACCCAAGGTGGCGAGAACGATGCCCAGCGCCGAGATCGCCAAGGTCTGCCCGGCACCCTTGGCCAACTGAGGCAGCGAAACCAGCAGCAGCTCAATTGCCGAACTGGCCATGTTGCAACCTCCTTTCCACGTAGCGCAGTAGCAGTGACAGCGGTAGGAACAGCAACACGCACAGCAGGGTCAGCACGGCTAGCATCTCGTAGGTCTTGTAGTACAGGGCGATGTAGTTCTTGGTGGTGTAGAGAATCTCGGGCACGGCCACGGCCGACACCACGGTGGTTTCCTTGAGCAGGAATATGAAGTTGGCGAACAGCGCGGGCAGGCTGAGGATCCCCGCTTGGGGGAGGATCACATGGCGCAGCAGTTGGCCTTCCGAAAGGCCAATGGAACGCCCGGATTCCAACTGCGCGCGCGGCACGGCCTCGACCCCGGCGCGTAGCACTTCGGTGAGGTAGGCACCGCCCATGAAGGTCATGGTGATGATCGCAGCGGCAAAGCCCGACACCTTCACGCCCAGGCTCGGCAATGCGAAGTAGACGAAGAACAGTTGAATCAGCAGCGGCGTGTTGCGGGCCAGTTCCACATAACCTTTCACCACGCGCCACAGGTAGGGGGTACGTAGCACCAGCAGGGTTGCGTTGATCACCGCGACCAACAGCGAGGTGACGACGGCGATAGCGCCGACTTGCAGGGTTACGCCTACAGCCTTGATGAATGCTGGCAATGTGCTAAGCATGAAAGCGGTGTCGAACGTCATGGATGACTCCACGACCGAGGAATGCGAGGGTGCGACATAGGGCGGCTCTCAATCGACGCAAGGGTTGCTCGGCGTCGATCACGAAGGGATGGGCTGTGCCGGTAAGCACGATCAGTAGACTCTAATGGCATAAGAAGGATTTCTTAAATACCTTTATTGCATATTGATATCACCCGATCGGACCCTCGGAAATTTCCCCGCCCTGCTAGGGATCTTTCTTCTGTAAATCGCCTCAAACGACACAGAAAGTGACCGCCGTTCCATCAACCAACAAGGACGATAACGATGAACAGCCCCACACCGGCCAACTCCAACGAACAACTCCAGTGGCTGCTGGCCTTGCGCAAGGCGCTGGCTGGGCAGCAACGACAGGCCTGCTGATCTGTGGTGTCTGCTTCGCGGGTACAGCGCCGACCCTGAGTACAGCGCTGCACCTGTGGGAGCGGGTTTACCCGCGAAGCAGACACCCCTAAACCCAGCACAAACAAAAACGCCGACGCAAATGCGTCGGCGTTTTCATTGAGGCTCAAGCACTTGCCGCGTATCAGAACGCTGGCAGC
Organism: Pseudomonas sp. LS_2; assembly: GCF_042709235.1. NCBI lineage: Bacteria > Pseudomonadati > Pseudomonadota > Gammaproteobacteria > Pseudomonadales > Pseudomonadaceae > Pseudomonas > Pseudomonas sp. LS_2. The sequence goes on from NZ_JAVAYC010000014.1 coordinate 38,711, forward strand.
ACCGCACCTTCATACTTCTTCTGGATGAATTCCTTCACCTCGGGGCTGGTCAGCGCCTTGGCCAGCTTCTGGATGGCTGCGCTGTCCTTGTTGTCCGGGCGGGCAACCAGGAAGTTCACGTAGGGCGAGTCAGCACCTTCGATCACCAGTGCATCCTTCTTCGGATTCAGCTTGGCCTCGAGCGCGTAGTTGGTGTTGATCATGGCCAGGTCGACCTGGTCCAGCACACGCGGCAACAGGGCCGACTCAAGCTCCTTGAACTTCAGCTTCTTCGGGTTCTGGGCGATGTCCTTTGGGGTGGCCAGAGCGTTCTTCGGGTCCTTCAGGGTGATCAGGCCAGCCTTCTGCAGCAGCAGCAGGGCACGGCCGCTGTTGCTGCCTTCGTTAGGGATGGCGACGGTGGCGCCTTCCTTCAGCTCGTCCAGGCTCTTGACCTTCTTCGAGTAGCCGCCGAAGGGCTCGACGTGCACGCCGATAACGGTGACAAGGTTGGTGCCCTTGCCCTCGTTGAAGTTCTTCAGGTACGGCAGGGTCTGGAAGTAGTTGGCATCCAGGCGCTTCTGGTCAACCTGAACGTTGGGCTGGACGTAGTCGGTGAACACCTTCACTTCCAGGTCCACGCCTTCCTTGGCCAGGGTCGGCTTGATCAGCTCGAGGATTTCGGCGTGGGGAACCGGGGTAGCGGCAACTACCAGTTTCTCGGCGGCGTGGGCCAGACCGGACAACGACAGAGCAGCGGCCAAAGCGGTGGTCAGCAGCGTTTTTTTCATGGCAATCCTTGTTATCAAGCTGGGGGCCATCGGTGATGGCGAAGTTAGGTGCCGACCGGCGTCTGCCGGTGGGCGTGAGGCGGACGATACCGGGATTTTTTATTCCGTAACAATATCTTTTATTTCGCTGCTTATTCCAAAAACAAATTGCCATCAACGCATTTTCTTATGAGCCTTCTGCGGCGCCGTTTGCGTCCAACCGTGCCAGTGCCCCTTGCAGTATCTGTCGCAACGCCACCTGGTTGCCCACCTCACGGCCTTGGGCCAGACGCTCGAGCTGCGCGGCAAGACTGGCCAGCGGCTCGGCATCCGGCAAATCGAGGTGCCTGGGCAATATCTGCTCGTCATCGCTCAGCAAGAGGGCAAAGTGGATGACGTTCTCCAGCTCCCGGGTGTTGCCCGGCCAGGCGTGCGCCTCGAGGGCCTGCTGCGCCGCTTCGCTGATCAACGGCACGGGCCTGCCGAGGCGCGCGCTGTAGATGCCGACGAAATACTCGGCCAGCGGCAGGATATCGCCCACGCGCTCGCGCAACGCCGGCAGCGCCAGCTCCCCCTCCTGCAAGTAGTGATACAGCCGCTCGTTGAAGCGCCCGGCCTGCACGGCCTTGGCCAGCTCGATACTGGACGCGGCCACCAACCGTACATCCACCACCTGCGGCTGCTGCGCACCGACCCGGGTGACTTCGCGGTTTTCCAACGCGGCCAGCAACTTGCCCTGGATCGCCAGCGGCAGGTCGGCGATCTCATCCAGGTACAAGGTGCCGCCGTTGGCCGAGCCGAACCATCCCGCGCGGCTGCTGGCCGTGCCGCCGTGGCTGCCAGCGCTGTAGCCGAACAGCTCGGCATCGGCGTAGGTCGGGCTGATGGCCGCGCAATTGACCGAGACGAACAACCCGCCGCGGTCGCTGGCGCGGTGTATCTGGCGGGCCAGCAGCTCCTTGCCGGTGCCGGTTTCGCCGCGGATCAACACCGGCAAGGGTTGTGGCGCCAGGCGCTCAAGGTCCTGGCGCAGGGCTTGCGAGCGCGGGTCGACAAATACCAGCGCCTTGGCACGAATGCTCAGCGGGCTCTTGTCTTGGTCGGGGAAGGTCAGCAGCGGCTGGCCGAAGGGGGTGTTGAAAGTCATGCAATGCTCCCGCCCCAACCGCTGCCGGCTGGGGGTCCAGGTCGATCGGTGAGAGGCCGCCGGGTCAGGCGCGGCGCAGGTCGCGATGTTCTATCCGGCCTTGCAGGCGATACAGGTAGGCGAAACCCTGCTCCCAGCGTTCGTGCCCAGACTTGACGTTGATGTGGCCGGCGTTGGCCAGCAGCCCGGCTTCCGCACCCCAGGCCTGGGCCAGCAGCAACGCGCGCGGCACGCTGATGGCGGGGTCGTTGTCGGAGCTGACCACCTGGCTTGGGAACGGCAGCGGCTGGGTTGGAATCGGCGCGAAATTACGCAGTGCCGGCGCGCAGGTTGGCCGCTCGACATCCGCCGGCGCCACCAGCAACGCTCCGCGCACCCGGCGCAGCAAGGCCGGGCTGGCCTGCGCGGCCCAATGGGCGATGGTGATGCAGCCCAGGCTGTGGGCGATGAGAATCACCGGCGAGCGCTCGGCGGCGATGGCCTGCTCGAGCGCCTGGACCCAATCGCGGCGCTGCGGGGTGAGCCAGTCCTGCTGCTCGACCCGGGCGCTGTTGGGCAAGCTGCGTTGCCAGTGACTTTGCCAATGGTTGTCTGGCGATCCTTGCCAGCCCGGCACAATCAGGTAGCGAATCGACTCATTGCGCATGGGGACGCCTCCTTGGAAGTTTGCGTGCTTGGGGTCCAAGTATAGGGAGGCGGTTATATCAGTAAAGGAATAAGAAGCTATTTATTAATAACCATAATTTTTATGTCGTCCGTACTGGCCTCTTCGCGGGCAAACCCGCTCCCACAGGTACAGCGCCGACCCTGAATACAGCGCTGCACCTGTGGGAGCGGGTTTACCCGCGAAAAAGCCGCCGCAGAAGGCACGGCATAACGCATAAAAAAGGGCCACCCCCAGCCAAGGAGAATGGCCCTGAAACAGCTAGCTGAAGAAGCGCGTCAGCGGCTTAGATATCCGCCACCTTCTGCCACACCTTCGGCCGGAAGAACAATGTCTCGCCACGCGCCAGCCCGGCAAGGCTGTCGTGGTCCTTGACCACCTCGGCCTCGATCAGCTCGCTTTGGCCTGCCACCTTCAGCGTTACTCGCGTCGTTGCACCCAGCGGGCGTATGTCGCGTACTTCGGCGGCATGGTGGCCTTCGGTTTCGTGGCGCGACAGCGACACCTCGTGCGGGCGGAACAGCACATGGTGCCCTTCGCTCAGGCTCAGGCGGTTGGAGTCACCGAGGAAGTGGTAGACGAAGTCGTTCGCCGGCTGCTCGTACACCTCGCCCGGCGAGCCAATCTGCTCGATCACGCCCTTGTTCATCACCACGATACGGTCAGCCACTTCCATGGCCTCTTCTTGGTCATGGGTGACGAACACCGAGGTCAGGTTGATGTCCTCGTGCAGGCGCGCCAGCCAGCGGCGCAGCTCCTTGCGCACCTTGGCATCCAGTGCCCCGAACGGCTCGTCGAGCAGCAGCACCTTGGGCTCCACCGCCAGGGCGCGGGCCAGGGCGATACGCTGGCGCTGGCCGCCGGAAAGCTGCTCGGGGTAGCGATCGCAAAGCCAGTCGAGCTGCACCATGTTCAGCAGCTCGTGTACCTTCTCGGCGATCTTGCTTTCGCTCGGGCGCTCGCCCTTGGGCTTCATGCGCAGGCCGAAGGCGACGTTGTCGAACACGCTCATGTGGCGGAACAAGGCGTAGTGCTGGAAGACGAAGCCGACGTTGCGATCACGCACGTCGTGGCCGGAAACATCCTCGCCATGAAACACGATGCTGCCGTCGTCCGGGGTCTCCAGCCCGGCGATGATCCGCAGCAAGGTGGTCTTGCCACAGCCGGACGGGCCGAGCAGGGCCACCAGCTCACCGCTGTGGATATCCAGGTTGATGTTGTCCAGGGCCTGGAAGCTGTTGAAGCGCTTGCTGACGTTACGAACTTCGATGGACATGAATTATTCCTCGGCTGCGCTGTGGCGCAGACGGTTGATACGGTTCTCGCTCCACTGCTTGAGCAGCAGGATGAAGAGCGCCAGGATCAGCAGCAGGCTGGCCACGCTGAAGGCCGCGACGTGGTTGTACTCGTTGTAGAGGATCTCCACGTGCAGCGGCAAGGTGTTGGTGACGCCGCGGATGTGCCCGGACACCACCGACACCGCGCCGAACTCGCCCATTGCCCGGGCGGTACACAGCACCACGCCATAGATCAGGCCCCACTTGATGTTCGGCAGGGTCACGTGCCAGAACATCTGCCAGCCGTTGGCGCCCAGCAGCCGTGCGGCCTCTTCTTCCTGGCTGCCCTGCTCCTGCATCAGCGGGATCAGTTCACGGGCGACGAAGGGTACGGTGACGAAGATAGTGGCCAGTACGATACCCGGCAGGGCAAAGACGATCTGGATGTCGTGGTCCTGCAACCACGGCCCGAGGAAACCCTGGGCGCCGAACATCAGCACGTAGACCAGGCCGGCGATCACCGGCGAGACCGAGAACGGCAGGTCGATCAAGGTCACCAGCAGGCTCTTGCCACGGAAGTTGTACTTGCTCACGCACCAGGCGGCGCTGACGCCAAACACCAGGTTCAACGGCACCGAGATGGCCACGGCGAGCAGGGTCAAGCGCAGCGCCGACAAGGCGTCGGGTTCGAAGATCGCCTCGAAGAACACGCCGAAGCCGTTCTTCAGGGCCTGCGACACCACGATCACCAGCGGCAGCAACAGAAACAGCGCGAACACCAGCCAGCCAAGGCCGATCAGCACGCGGCGCGAGGTGGCGCTGCCACGCCGGGCGGCATTGGCGGCGGCATTGGCGCCAATGGAAGTCGAAGACATGGGCCTGGCCTCCTTCAAGGGGTTTCGATGCGCCGCTGCAACAGGTTGATCAGCAGCAGCAGGATGAAGGAAACCACCAGCATCAGCACGCCGATGGCCGTGGCGCCGGTGTAGTCGTACTGGTCGAGTTTGACCATGATCAGCAGTGGCAGGATCTCGGTCTTCATCGGCATGTTGCCGGCGATGAAGATCACCGAGCCGTACTCACCCACGCCACGGGCGAAGGCCAGGGCGAAACCGGTCAGCCAGGCGGGCAGCAAGGCCGGCAGCAGCACGTGGCGAAACACCTGCAAAGGTTTTGCGCCCAGGCAGGCCGCGGCCTCTTCGACTTCTCGGGGGATGTCGGCAAGCACCGGCTGCACCGTGCGCACCACGAACGGCAAGGTCACGAAGGTGAGTGCCAGGGTGATGCCCAAGGGGGTGTAGGCGATCTTGAAGCCCAGGTCGGTGGCGAACTGGCCGACCCAGCCCGAGGGCGCGTACAGGGCGGTCAGGGCGATACCGGCAACGGCGGTGGGCAAGGCGAACGGCAGGTCGATCATCGCTTCGATCACCTTGCGCCCCGGGAAGGTATAGCGCACCAGTACCCAGGCCAGGAGAGTGCCGATCACACCATTGATGACGGCGGCAAACAGGGCGGTGCCGAAACTCAGCTTGAGGGCGGCAAGCACCCTCGGCGCGCTGACGATGTTCCAGAACTGCTCCCAGGTCAGCTGGGCGGCATGCACGAACATGGCGGCCAGCGGTATCAGCACAATCAGGCTGAGATACACCAAGGTGTACCCCAGTGTCAGCCCGAAGCCGGGTATGACGGGGGAAATGCGACGTGACATAAAAGTCCCTGTTTGACGCACAAAACCCGGCAGTCATGCCGGGCCAGTGCAAGCTTCTGAATCCTGGGGCTGCAGAGCGGCCCCGCTTTTCCTTGGCCTTACTGCGCTTGGTAAATCTGGTCGAACACACCGCCGTCGTTGAAGAACTTCGGTTGTGCAGTCTTCCAGCCACCGAAGTCCTTGTCGATGGTTACCAGGTCCAGTTTGGGGAACTGCTGGCCAAATTCAGCGGCGACCTTCTCGTCACGTGGACGGTAGAAGTTCTGCGCGGCGATCTTTTGCCCAGCCGGGCTGTACAGGTGCTTGAGGTACTCGGTAGCGATCTCGGTGTTACCCTTCTTCTCGGCATTCTTGTCAACCACGGCCACCGGCGGCTCGGCGAGAATCGACAGCGACGGAACGACAATTTCGAACTTGTCGGTGCCGCCGTCTTCCTTCAGTGCCAGGAAGGCTTCGTTTTCCCAGGCCAGCAGCACGTCGCCCTGGCCGTTGTTGACGAAGGTAATGGTCGAGCCACGGGCGCCGGTATCGAGGACTGGCACGTGCTTGAACAGCTCCTGCACGTATTCCTTGGCCTTGGCTTCGCTACCGCCGGTCTTCAGGCCGTAGGCCCAGGCGGCAAGGAAGTTCCAGCGAGCACCGCCGGAGGTTTTCGGGTTGGGGGTGATGACCGAGACATCTTTCTTGATCAGGTCGTCCCAGTCCTTGATGTTCTTCGGGTTGCCCTTGCGCACCAGGAACACGATGGTCGAGGTATACGGGGTGCTGGCTTGTGGCAAGCGCTTCTGCCAGTCCTCAGGCAGGGTCTTGCCAAGCTTGGCCACTTCGTCGATGTCGCCGGCCAGTGCCAGGGTCACCACATCGGCGCGCAGGCCGTCGATCACTGCACGGGCCTGCTTGCCAGAGCCGCCGTGGGATTGCTGGATCTTCACCTTGTCGTCCGGGTGAGCCTGCTGCCAATGCTTGATGAACTCGGCGTTGTACTGCTGGTACAGCTCGCGGGTCGGGTCGTAGGACACGTTGAGCAGTTCGTAGTCCTTGGCGATCGCGGAACCGGCAAAAACAGCACTGGCCAGGGCGGCAAGCGCATAACGGCGGATGGACATGGTGAAGCTCCCGATTGGCATTTTTCTAGTTGGATGTATTCGGTGAATCAGCCGGACTTGTTGCCAGGCTGCTGCAGGCGGAACTTCTCCTTGCGCTCGATCTGCACGACCTGGGCGTTGTGCACGGTGATTTCCACCGCACCGAAACGCAGGTCGCGCAAGGCGCTCTGGATTTCACGCAGAATGGTGGCTTCGTCCTGACCGTCGATGCTACGCAGCGATGCGCTCATGCTCGTTCTCCTGGGGATTGGGGTGCCGGGCAGGGTTCGAAGGGGATGGGCGCCTGGCTTGAAGGCAATAGTAGTGAGGCGCGGATATTCTTAAAAATACTGTTTAAGAATGTTTATATAACCATTGATTAGATGCTCGTCACCGCCCCTGTGGGAGCGGGTTTACCCGCGAATGCCGAGGTATGGCCACTGCCGCATTCGCGGGTAAACCCGCTCCCACAGGGGGTGGTGTCGTATTTCAGGATTGCTCTTCCGGCTCGCGGATCTTGTACCAGGCCACATACAGCGCTGGCAGGAACAGCAGCGTCAGCAGCGTTGCACTGATGATGCCGCCGATCATCGCGTAGGCCATCGGCCCCCAGAACACCTCGCGGGCGATGGGGATCATGCCCAGGCTGGCGGCAGCAGCGGTCAGCAGGATCGGCCGTCGCCGATGGTTGGTCGCCTCCATCACCGCATCCCACGGCGTGTAGCCCTGGGCCTCGAACTCGTCGATCTGGGTCACCAGGATCACCGAGTTGCGAATGATGATGCCTGCCAAGGCGAGAATCCCAAGGATCGCCACGAATCCCATGGGCGTGCCCGTGGGCACCAGCGCCAGCACCACGCCGATCAACCCCAGCGGCGCCACGCTGACCACCAGGAACAGCTTCTGCACGCTGTGCAGCTGGATCATCAGGAAGGTCGCCATGAGGAACAGCATCAGCGGAATAACCTGGGCGATCGGCCCCTGGGCCTTGCTGCTCTCCTCCACCGTGCCGCCGGTGGCCACTTCATAGCCAGGCGGTAGCTTGCCAGCGAATGCGTCGATCTCCGGCTTGAGCTGGGCCACCAGGTCGGTAGGCTGGATCTCGCCGACCACCGAGGCCTTGAGGGTAATCGTCGGCTTGCGATCGCGCCGCCACACCAGCGGCTGCTCCTGCTCGTAGCGCACGGTGGCGAACGACAGCAGCGGGATGGAAGTGCCGTTGGGTGTGAGTATCTGCAGGTTCTGCAAGGTTTCCGGCGAGCCGCGCTCGCTGTCTTCGGCGCGGGCGATCACGTCCACCAGGTAGATGTCGTCGTTCACCTGGGTCACCGGCACGCCGGTGACGATGCTGTTCATCACGTTGGCCACGTCCTCCGACGACAGCCCCAGCTGGCGCGCCTTGTCCTGGGCAATTTCCACGCGCAGCACCTTACCGGGCTCGTTCCAGTCGTAGATCATCTCGCCGACGTGCTGATTGCTGTCGAGCAACGTTGCCAGTTCGATGGCGTGCTTGCGCACCTGGTCGATGTCCTTGCCGCTGACCCGATACTGGAGCGGCCGCCCGACCGGCGGGCCCATCTCCAGCGACTGCACGTTGGTGCCGATGCCGACGAAGTCCTCGCGCAGCAGTTTCTGCAAGCGCTCGATCATGCCGGCGCGCTCTTCCAGGCCCTTGCTGACGATCACCAACTGGGCGTAGTACGGGTTCTGCAACTGCTGGTCCAGCGGCAGGTAGAAACGGATCGCGCCCTGGCCGATGTAGGTGCTCCAGTGCACCAGGTCGGGGTCGTCCTTGATCTTCGCCTCCAGCCGGTCGACCACCTTGCGGGTTTCCTCGATCGAGGCGTTCTGCGGCAGGTTGAGGTCGACGAGGATTTCCGGGCGGTCGGACGACGGGAAGAACTGGTTCTGCACGAAACGCATGCTGAAGATCGAGAGGGCGAACAGCACGATGGTGCCGATGATGGTCAGCCAGCGATGGCGCATGCACCACAGCAACCCGCCCTCGAATGCGCGCCCGACGCGCCCTGGCTCGGCTTCGTGGGCCTTGAGCTTGCCACTGTCGAGGATGTGCACGCCGAGCACCGGGGCGAAGAACACCGCCACCACCCAAGATACCAGCAACGCCACGGCAATCACCGCGAACAGCGTGTAGGTGTATTCACCCGCGGAGCTGGCATTCAGGCCAATCGGCACGAAGCCGGCCACCGTCACCAAGGTGCCGGTCAGCATGGGGAAGGCCGTCGAGGTGTAGGCGAAGGTGGCCGCCTGTTCCTTGCTTTCACCCATTTCCAGGCGCGTGACCATCACCTCGACGGTGATCATCGCGTCGTCCACCAGCAGCCCCAGGGCGATGATCAGCGCTCCCAGGGAAATACGCTGCATGGTGATGCCACTGTACTCCATGAACACGAACACCATGGCCAGCACCAGCGGGATCGAACACGCCACCACCAGCCCGGCGCGCACGCCGAGGCTGACGAAGCTTACCGCCAGCACGATCACCACCGCCTCGAACAGCGCGCTGGTGAAGCCACCAACCGCCTTTTTCACTACCACTGCCTGGTCGGACACGGTGTGCACCCCGACGCCCACCGGCAGCTCGGTGACGATGTGGTCCATCTTTTCCTTGAGCAGTTGGCCAAACACCTGGATGTTGCCGCCGGCCTTCATGCCCACGGCCAGGCCGATGGCGGTCTGGCCGTTGTAGCGAAACATGGGTTCGGGCGGGTCGCGGTAGCCGCGCTCGATATCGGCGATATCGGCGAGGCGGAAGAAGCGGTCGTTGATCCGCAGGTTGACGTTCTGCAGGTCTTTCTCCGAGGCGAACTGCCCGGTGGTGCGCACCGAAATACGTTCGGGGCCTGCCTCGATCACCCCTGCCGGGGTCACCGCGTTCTGCGCTTGCAGGGCTTGCATCACCTGGCGCTGGTCGATGCCCAAGGCAGCCAGCTTGCGGGTGGAGAAGTTCAGGTACAGCACTTCGTCCTGGGTGCCGACCAGCTGCACCTTGCCGATGTTGGGCACCTCGCGGATCTCGGCGCGGGCCTGCTCCACATAGTCGCGCAGCTGGCGCAGGGTCAGGCCGTCGGCGGTGAAGGCGTAGATCGAGCCGAACACATCGCCGAACTCGTCGTTGAAGCCGGGACCCTGGATGCCCTGGGGGAATTGGCCACGAATGTCGTCGATCTTCTTGCGCACCTGGTACCAGATCTGCGGGATGTCGGGAGCCTTGGTGGTGTCGCGCAGGTACACGTAGACCGTGGACTCGCCCGGCCGCGTGTAGCTTTTCACGTAGTCGAGCGAGTCCAGCTCCTCGAGCTTCTTCTCGATGCGGTCGGTGACCTGGTACAGGGTTTCGTCCTGGGTCGCGCCGGGCCAGCGGGTCTGGATCACCATGGTCTTGATGGTGAAGGACGGGTCTTCCTCTCGGCCCAGGTTGAAGTACGAGAAGATGCCCATCAGCAGCCCGACGAACATCAGGTACCAGACGAATGACTGGTGCTTGAGCGCCCATTCGGAGAGGTTGAAGCTTCCTTTCATCGTGCGTCCTCGTCGAATGTGACCTTCTGGCCGGGCTCCAGGCTGTTGACCCCGGCGATGACCACGCGCTCGCCCGGCTGTACGCCAGAGGCCAGCACGATCCGTTGCCGGTTGCGCTCAGCCAGGGTGACGTCGCGGGTGGCGACGGTCTTTTGCTGCGGGTCGACCACCCACACCTGGGTCTTGCCCTCGCGCTCGAGCAACGCCGTGGCCGGCAGCTCGCTGCGCGGGGTGATGGCTGAAGAGAGGGTGACGCTGATCGCCGTGCCCAGGTGGAAGGCCTCGGGGGTGCCTGCCAAGGTCAGCCGGGCACGGCGGGTGCGGGTGGTAGCGTCGGCCTGGGGCTCCAGCTCGCGCAGGGTAGCGGTGGTGTTGATATCTGGCTCCAGCTGCGAGGCGACGGTGAAGGTCAGGCCCTGGCTCAGTTGCTCGGCCAGCTGTATCGGTAGGTCGATCACCGCTTCCTTGACGTCGGGCCTGGCCAGGGTGACCACCGCCTGGCCGGCGCTGACCGTCTGCCCGGCCTCGGCCTGCCAGGCAGTGACCACGGCGGTGTGGTCGCTGCGCAGGGTGCTGTAGTCGAGCTGGTCGCGGGCCTGGCTGAGCGCCGAGCGAGCCTGCTCCAGGGAGGCGCCGGTGGTCTTCAGGTCGGTCTGGGCGATGTCCAGCTGCGCCTGGGCGCCGACGCCACGGTCGTACAGCTGCTGCTGGCGGCGGGCGTTGGCCTGGGCGTTGATCCACTGCGCCTGCACCCGCGCCAGGTCGCCCTCGGCGGCGCGCAGCTGGTTCTGCTGGTCGGTAGGGTCGAGGGTGGCCAGGGTGTCGCCTGGCTTCACCTGCGCGCCGACATCCAGCCAGCGCCGGGCGATACGCCCCGACACACGAAAGCCCAGGGTGCTCTCGTAGCGCGCCTGGATGCTGCCGGCGAAGCGGCCCAGTTGCGCCTGGGCCTGAGGCTCTACCAGGGTCGACAGCACCGGCCGCACCACCTCGGGGGTCGGCTCTTCGCCGCCACAGCCGCCAAGCACCACGCCGACGACGCACAGCACCAGCAACGAACGCGTCATGGCGTGTCTCCTGCATCGTTGGCGGCGACCTTCTCCACCTGCATGCCGGGGTGCAGCAACTGTCCGCCGCTGACCACGACGGTCTCGCCACCCTTGATGCCTTCGCCGATCACCACCTTGCCGGTGAGGTAGCGGGCCACCTGCACTTCGCGCAGCTCGACCTTGTCGCCCTCGCCCACCACCCACACTGCAGGCTTTTTCAGCGCCTTGGTCAGCGCCGCCCAGGGCAGCTCGATACTGGGTCGGCCCTGGGTGTTGCCGGTGGCGGTCACTGGCGAGCCCAACTGCATGCCCTGGGGCAAGTTGCGCAGGGCCACTTTGACCTGCACCGTGCCGCTTTCGGCGGATACCGTCGGGGTGATTTCGCGAACCCTCCCCTCGGCACTGACGTCAGGGTTGTCAAGCAAGCTGACAGTCACGCTTTCGTTGCTTGGCGGTGCCGCCAACAGCGTTTCATAGACATTGAACACAGCATCGCGGTCGCCATCGACGGCCAGGCCGAAGATCGGCATGGTCGCCTGCACCACCTGGCCGACCTCGGCCTGGCGCGCGGTGATGACGCCATCGGCTTCTGACACCAGCGCGGTGTAGCTCAGTTGCTCGTTGGCATTGGCCAGTTGCGCCTGGGCGGCCTTGAGCGCGCTCTGGCTGCTGCGCAGCGCGGCTTCGGCGGCGTCGTACTCGCTCTGGCTGGTATAGCCCTTGGGCAGCAATTTCTGCTGGCGCACGAAGGCGGCGCTGCTCTGCTGCACCCGTGCCTGCTCGGCGAACACCGAGGCCTTGGCCGAGTCGACGTTGTTCTGCAAATCCTTGGGGTCGAGGCGTGCCAACACCTGGTTGGCCTTGACGTGGTCGCCCACATCGACACTGCGCGAGATGATCTTGCCGCCCACGCGGAACGACAGGTCGGTCTTGACCCGGGCCTGTATGTCGCCGGTGAGGGTGACCTTGGCGGCGAAATCGGTGGGTTGAACTTGCAGTACGCCGACCCTGGGCAGTTCCGGGCTGGAAACTTCATCCTTGCACCCCGAAAGCGTGAACAGCCCCCCCAGGCAAACGACCGACAGCAGACGTATCCACGTCATGCGGGCTCCTTGCTTGCGCGCTAATGATTCGAGGGATGCGACTGTCAGCGTAGTTCAGGGTTCCAAAAACGGTATGCGGTGCGGGGAAAGACCTTTTGATAACCACTGTCTTTGTTGAGTCAATACCGGCCTTTTCGCGGGTAAACCCGCGCCTACAGGTACGGCGCCGTTCTCAACGGTAGGCTCAGACCCTGTGGGAGCGGGTTTACCCGCGAACACCGGCGACGCCGGTGCCATCCGACACTGGAATACACCGATCAACATCCAGAAATTATCAGCCGCTGGAGATCTGCACCCCGGACGTTATGGTTCTACGGGGACTCATCTCAAGGACGACTGGACATGCCCTTCGCTCAATCTCGCCTATTGCGTCGTGGACGCTTTTCAGAACCTGGCAGGCTGTACTTGCTGACAACCATCACCCATCAGCGCAAACCGCTGTTTCTAGACTTTCTCAATGCTCGGAAAACGGTGCAGCAGATGAGGCGATCCGACTATGAACTGGCATGTCGATCACTGGCTTGGGTTGTCATGCCGGACCATGTGCATTGGCTGATCGAATTGAGATCTGTGACCTTGGCAACGCTGATGCGCAGATTCAAATCTCGCTCCAGTTTGGTCCTGCACAAGGCGGGAGTGGGACAAGATCCGATCTGGCAGCCTGGCTACCATGATCGCGCACTACGGCGGGAGGAGGATGTTAGGCAGGTGCTCGCTACATCATTTCCAACCCTCTGCGAGCGGGGTTGGTAAGCAGCATCCGGGAGTATCCGCATTGGGATGCAGCATGGCTCTGAGGCGGCGGTGAGGCATTCGCGGGTAAACCCGCTCCCACAGGTTCAGCGCTGGCCTTGAGGCCGACGCGGTACCTGTGAGCGGGCTTGCCCGCGAAGGGCCGCAGCGCGGCCCCAGGGACGATCAGGCCGACGCTGCGGCCTGGGTGGTGCGTTTGAGCTGGGTCGACTGCGCGTTCGCCGCAGCACCCTCCTCGATCGCCTGCTGGATTGCCTTGCGGCGGCGCTCCTCGGCTTGGCGGGTGAAGTACCAGACCAGGAAGGTTACCAACGACACCGACAGCAGGATCAAGCTGGCCACGGCGTTGATCTCGGGCTTCACGCCCAGGCGCACCGCCGAGAACACTTCCATCGGCAAGGTGGTCGAGCCAGGGCCGGAAACAAAGCTGGCCAGTACCAGGTCGTCCAGCGACAGGGCGAACGACATCATGCCGCCTGCCGCCAGCGACGGCGCGATCATCGGGATGGTGATCAGGAAGAACACCTTCCACGGCCTTGCGCCAAGGTCCATGGCCGCCTCTTCGATCGACAGGTCCAGTTCACGCAGCCGCGCCGACACGACTACAGCGACATAGGCCGCGCAGAACGTGGTGTGGGCGATCCAGATGGTGACGATGCCACGCTCCTGGGGCCAGCCGATCATCTGCGCCATGGCCACGAACAGCAGCAACAGCGACAGACCGGTGATCACCTCGGGCATCACCAGCGGTGCGGTGACCAGCCCGCCGAACAGCGTGCGGCCCTTGAAACGCGTCACCCGGGTCAGCACGAAAGCTGCCAAAGTACCCAGCGCCACCGCCGCCACCGCCGTGTACAAGGCGATTTCCAGCGAGCGCATCACCGAGCCCATCAACTGCGAGTTGTCGAGCAGGCCGACGTACCACTTCACCGACCAACCGCCCCACACCGTCACCAGCTTCGAGGCGTTGAACGAGTAGATCACCAGGATCAGCATCGGCAGGTAGATGAACAACAAGCCGAGCACCAGCATCAGCTTGGAGAAACCGAAGCGCTTCATGCCCTGCCCTCCATTTCCTTGGCCTGGCTGCGGTTGAACAGCAGGATGGGCACGATCAGGATCGCCAGCATCACCACCGCCAAGGCAGATGCCACCGGCCAGTCACGGTTGTTGAAGAATTCCTGCCACAGCACCTTGCCAATCATCAGGGTTTCCGGGCCGCCGAGCAGCTCAGGAATGACGAACTCGCCCACCACCGGGATGAACACCAGCATGCAGCCGGCGATGATGCCGTTCTTCGACAGCGGCACGGTGATTTTCCAGAAGCTGTTGAAGGTACTCGAACCCAGGTCGCTCGCGGCTTCCAGCAGGCTCTGGTCGTGCTTCACCAAATTCGCGTACAGCGGCAGGATCATGAACGGCAGGTACGAATAGACCACGCCGATGTAGACCGCCAGGTTGGTGTTGAGGATCTGCAGCGGCTGGTCGATCAGGCCCAGCCACAGCAGGAAGCTGTTGAGCAGGCCGTTGTTGCTGAGGATACCCATCCAGGCGTATACGCGAATCAGGATCGCGGTCCAGGTCGGCATCATGATCAGCAACAGCAGGACGGTCTGGATGTCCTTGCGGGCATTGGCGATGGCGTAGGCCATCGGGTAGCCGATCAGCAGGCACAGCAGGGTGCTGAAGAACGCGACCTTCAACGAACCCAGGTAGGCCGAGAGGTACAGCTCGTCCTCGGTGAGCAGACCATAGTTGGCCAGGTTCAGCACCAGTTGGACCTTGCCCTCGACATAGCTGTAGATGTCGGTGTAGGGCGGAATCGCCACGTCGGCTTCGGCGAAGCTGATCTTCAGAACGATGAAGAACGGCAGCATGAAGAACAGGAACAGCCAGATGAACGGCACGCCGATGACCAGGTGCCGCCCTTCAGGGGTGATGCGCTGGAGGGCTCGCTTGAGCTTTCGAGGTTTCATGAGCGCAGTACCACGCCGCTGTCGTCTTCCCACCACACGTACACTTCATCGCCCCAGGTCGGGCGGGTGCCCTGGCGCTCGGTGTTGGCGACGAACGACTGGACCAGCTTGCCGCACGGCAGCTCGACGTAGAACACCGAGTGCCCGCCCAGGTAGGCGATATCGTGGACCTTGCCGCGCGACCAGTTGTGCTCGAACTCCGGCTGCGTGGTGGTGACCAGCAGCTTCTCCGGGCGCAGGGCGTAGGTGATGTGCTTGTCTTCCACCGAGGTGGTGACGCCGTGGCCGACGTAGATCTTGCGCTCGAGCTCCGGCGAGGCGATCAGCGCATGGCCTTCGGCGTCGTCGACTACTTCACCTTCGAACAGGTTGACGCTGCCGATGAACTCGCACACCAGGCGGCTGGTGGGAGTCTCGTAGACGTCGATGGGGCTGCCGATCTGGGCGATCCAGCCCAGGTGCATGATAGCGATGCGCTGGGCCATGGTCATGGCCTCTTCCTGGTCGTGGGTCACCATGACGCAGGTCACGCCAACCCGCTCGATGATCTCTACCAGCTCCAGTTGCATCTGCGAGCGCAGTTTCTTGTCCAGCGCGCCCATCGGCTCGTCGAGCAGCAGCAGCTTGGGGCGCTTGGCCAGGGAACGGGCCAGGGCCACGCGCTGGCGCTGGCCACCCGACAGCTGGTGCGGCTTGCGCTTGGCATATTGGGTCATGTGCACCAGCTTGAGCATCTCCGCCACGCGGGCTTCGATCTCGGCCTTGGGCATCTTGTCCTGCTGCAGGCCGAAAGCGATGTTCTGCTCCACGGTCATGTGCGGGAACAACGCGTAGGACTGGAACATCATGTTGATCGGTCGCTCGTAGGGCGGCATATCGGTGATGTCGACACCGTCGAGGAAAATCCGCCCTTCGGTAGGGCGCTCGAAGCCCGCCAGCATGCGCAGCAAGGTGGATTTACCCGAGCCGGAGCCACCCAGCAGGGCGAATATCTCGCCCTTGCGGATTTCCAGGGACACATCGTCCACGGCGACCGTTTCGTCGAACTTCTTCGTGACCCGGTCGATCTTGACCAGCACCTGCTTGGGTTGCTGGCCACCCTCGAGGGCTTTTTTATAGGCACCGGAGGCAACTGCCATGAGTGAAACTCCCAACAAGATTTTTTATGCCCGCGCGGCCTGTTCTACAGCCACCGCGGCGGGCCTGGATAATTACTTGCCCGACTTGACCTTGGTCCAGCTGCGGGTCATCAGACGTTGCACCTTGGGGGGCAACTCCGAGTTGACGAACATCTTGTCCAGCACTTCCTGCGGTGGGTAAACCGCGGCGTCAGTTCTCACAGCCTGGTCCATCAGGTCGCCAGCCTTGGGGTTGGGGTTGGCATAACCGACGTAGTCACTGACCTGGGCGATAACCTCAGGTTTCAGCAAATAGTTGATGAAGGCATGGGCCTCCTTGACGTTCTTGGCATCCTTGGGAATGGCCAGTACGTCGAACCAGAGGTTGCCGCCTTCCTTGGGAATCGCGTAGGCCAGGTTCACGCCCTTGTCGGCTTCTTCGGCGCGCGCCTTGGCCTGGAACACATCGCCCGAGAAACCTGCCGCGACGCAGATGTCGCCGTTGGCCAGGTCGGTGATGTATTTCGAGGAATGGAAGTAAGTCACGTAGGGACGCACCGCCAGCAGCTTCTTCTCGGCGTCGGCGTAGTCCTTGGCGTCGGTGCTGTTGGGGTTGCGGCCCATGTAGTTGAGCACCGCCGGCAGCATTTCGTCCGCCGAGTCGAGGAAGGCCACGCCGCAGGTGGCGAGCTTCTTCATGTTCTCGGGCTCGAACAGCACTGCCCAGGAGTCGATGCTGTCGACGCCCAGCACGGCCTTGACCTTGTCGACGTTGTAGCCGATGCCATTGGTGCCCCACAGGTAGGGCACGGCGTACTGGTTGCCGGGGTCGTTCTTCTCGAGGCGCTTCATCAGCGCCGGGTCGAGATTGGAATAATTGGGCAGCAGGGCCTTGTCGAGCTTCTGGAACGCGCCCGCCTTGATCTGCTTGCCGAGGAAATGGTTGGACGGCACCACCAGGTCATAGCCGGTATTGCCGGCCAGCAGCTTGCCTTCCAGGGTTTCGTTGGAATCGAAGACGTCTTGCACCGGCTTGATGCCGGAGTCTTTCTCGAAGTCTGCGAGGGTAGTCGGGCCGATGTAGTCGGACCAGTTGTAGAAATGCACCGTGGGCGCCGCTTGGACGCTGGCAGCCAGCGTCAGACCCGCTCCAGCCATCAAGGCCTTGCGAAATACAGAAGTAGACAAGTGGGTGGTCCTCACAATTCGTGCCTCCGGTGGCGGCTGGGTGCAGCCGTACACGCAAAACCGGCGCGCAACTTACCTGCGTCGCTACGATGTCGCAATCAGCAATTGTCGTTCCTGTCTCTGGGCCGGAAGGCCCGGCCCAGAGGGTCTGGCGACGGGCGTTTACTTGCCCGACTTGATCTTGGTCCAGCTACGGGTGATGTCACGCTGGGCCTTGGCTTCAGGAGCAGCGATGGCATACAGCTTTTTCTTCACATCCGCTGGTGGGTAGATGCTTGGATCGCTGGTGATTTCCTTCTCGACGAACTGGGTGGCCGCCTTGTTGCCATTCGGGAAGCGCACGGCGTTGGTGATCTCGGCCATGATTTCCGGCTGCATCAGGAAGTCCATGAACTTGTAGGCGGCTTCCTTGTGCTCGGCGTCCTTGGGCATGGCGACCATGTCGTAGAAGGTACCGGCGCCTTCGTTCGGAATGACGTAGTCCAGCTTGACCTTGTCGCCGGCTTCGTGGGCACGGGCCTTGGACTGCTCCAGGTCACCCGAGTAGCCCACGGCTACGCAGATGTTGCCGTTGGCCAGGTCGCCGATGTACTTGGAGGAGTGGAAGTAGGTGATCGAAGGACGGATCTTGAGGAACAGGTCCTCGGCCGCCTTCAGGTCGTCCTTCTTGGTGCTGTCGGTCGGCTTGCCCAGGTAATGCAGCGCCGCTGGCAGCATCTCGGTCGGGGCATCGAGGAAGCTCACGCCGCAGCTCTTGAGCTTGGCGATGTTCTCGGGCTTGAACACCACGTCCCACGAGTCGATCTTGTCGATGCCCAGCGCGGCCTTGACCTTCTCGGGGTTGTAGCCGATGCCGATGGAGCCCCACATGTAGGGGAAGGCGTACTTGTTGCCCGGGTCGCTGGCGTCACCCACGGCCTTGAGCAGGTCTTCGTCGAGGTTCTTCCAGTTCGGCAGCTTGGAACGGTCCAGTTCCTGGTAGACCCCGGCCTTGATCTGCTTGGCCAGGAAGTTGTTCGACGGCACCACGATGTCGTAACCCGACTTACCGGCCAACAGCTTGGCTTCCAGGGTTTCGTTGCTGTCGAAGACGTCGTACTTGACCTTGATGCCGGTCTGCTTCTCGAACTTGGCCACGGTTTCCGGGGCGATGTAGTCCGACCAGTTGTAGACGTTCAGCACCTTGTCTTCAGCCTGAACAGCAGTGGCCATGGCACCCATGAGGGCGGCGGCCAGCAACGTCTTGCCCATTTTATTCATGCGTTAATGCTCCAGAATTTTTTTAGTAGCCATCTGTTCAGCAGCCAGGTCCCGCTGGGCGACTGAAACAGTCGCTAGTCTGGCAAGTTACAAGGCGCGGTTTCAAGGAAACCGCGGTTTTGTAATGACTTAATGTCACATCGCTAGCCTAGCAAAGGCTTATCGAATCGCTTCCAGCGTCAGGTCCAGGCACTTGCGGGCTTTCTCCACCAGCTCATCGACCTCTGCCGGGCTGATCACCAGCGGCGGCGCGATGATCATGGTGTCGCCCACTGCGCGCATGATCAGGCCGTTATCGAAGCAGAAGTTGCGGCACACCATGCCCACGCCTTTGCCTTGGTAACGGCTGCGGGTCGCCTTGTCCTTGACCAGCTCGATCGCACCGAGCATGCCCAGGCCGCGCACCTCGCCCACCAGCGGGTGGTCCTCAAGCTCGCGCAGTCGTTTTTGCAAGTACGGTGCCACCTCGGTACGCGCGCGCTCGACAATCTTTTCGTCACGCAGGATACGCAGGTTTTCCAAGCCCACCGCCGCCGCAACCGGGTGGCCGGAGTAGGTGAAACCGTGGTTGAAGTCGCCGCCTTCGCTGAGCACCTTGGCCACTTTGTCCCGCACGATCACGCCACCCATGGGGATATAGCCGGAGGTCAGGCCCTTGGCGATGGTCATCAGGTCGGGGGCCAGGTCGTAGTAGTCGGAGCCGAACCATTGGCCGGTACGCCCAAAGCCGCAGATCACTTCGTCGGCAACGAACAGAATGTCGTACCTGGCGAGGATCTCCTTGACCTTCGGCCAGTAGGTTTCAGGCGGGATAATGACCCCACCCGCGCCCTGGATAGGCTCGGCGATGAAGGCCGCGACCTTGTCTTCGCCGACTTCGAGAATCTTCTGCTCCAACTGCTCGGCCGCCCACACGCCAAACGCATCCGGCGTCATGTCGCCGCCTTCGCCATACCAGTACGGCTGAGGGATGTGCACGATGCCCGGAATCGGCAGGCCGCCCTGCTCGTGCATACCGCTCATGCCGCCCAGGCTGGCGCCGGCGACGGTGGATCCGTGGTAGCCGTTGACCCGGCCGATGATCGTCTGCTTGTTCGACTTGCCCTTGAGCGCCCAGTAATGCCGAACCATGCGCAGCACGGTGTCGTTGCCCTCAGAGCCGGAGCCTGTGAAGAACACGTGGCTCATGCCTTCCGGCGCCAGCTCGGTGATCGCCTGTGCCAGCTCCAGGGCTGGCGGGTGGGCGGTCTGGAAGAACAGGTTGTAGTAAGGCAGCTGGCGCATCTGCCTTTCAGCGGCCTGCACCAGCTCCTCGCGCCCATAACCCACCGCCACGCACCACAGGCCGGCCATGCCGTCGAGGATCTGCCGACCCTCGCTATCCCACACGTGTACACCGTGGGCCTTGGTGATGATGCGTGGCCCCTTGGCCTTCAGCTGCTGGTAGTCGCTGAAAGGCGCCAGGTGGTGCTCGCCACTGAGCTGCTGCCATTCACGGGTTTGTGGGTTGTTGACGCTCATCTGCGGCTCCAGGGTGGGTTACACGGCAAACAGCAGGAACTCTCGCTCCCAGGAACTGATGACGCGCTTGAAGTTTTCATGCTCGGCGCGCTTGGTGGCGACATAGCCGGCAATGAATTTCTTGCCCAGGTACTGCACCAGCGCCCGGCTGTTTTCCATGCGTTCAAGGGCGTCCTCGATGGTCAGCGGCAGACGCAGGTTGCGTCGCTCGTAGCCACGTCCCTGGACCGGCGCACTGGCCTGGATGCCCTCGACCATGCCGATGTAGCCGCACAGCAGGCTGGCGGCGATGGCCAGGTACGGGTTGGCATCGGCGCCCGGCAGGCGGTTCTCCACCCGGCGATTCTGTGGGTTGGCATCCGGCACGCGCAGGCCGACGGTGCGGTTCTCCTCGCCCCACTCGACGTTCACCGGCGCCGAGGTATCGGGCAGGAACCGGCGGAACGAGTTGACGTTCGGCGCGAACAGCGGCAACG
The DNA here is from genome assembly GCF_042709235.1 of Pseudomonas sp. LS_2. Classification (NCBI taxonomy): domain Bacteria; kingdom Pseudomonadati; phylum Pseudomonadota; class Gammaproteobacteria; order Pseudomonadales; family Pseudomonadaceae; genus Pseudomonas; species Pseudomonas sp. LS_2. The sequence goes on from NZ_JAVAYC010000014.1 coordinate 59,328, forward strand.
CCTCGGGGATGAATTTCTGTAGCCCGCCGATATGGTTGAGGAACAGCTCGCTCATGCTGCCGTCGTCGTTGGCGAAGATGTTCTTGCCAGTGGCCACGTCGATCACGCTCTGGTGCAGGTGCATGGCGCTGCCCGGCTCGCCAGTCATTGGCTTGGCCATGAAGGTGGCGGCCACGTTGTGCTTGAGCGCGGCCTCGCGCATGGTGCGCTTGAACACCAGGATCTGGTCGGCCAGGTGCAGGGCGTCGCCATGACGGAAGTTGATCTCCATCTGCGCCGTGCCGTCCTCGTGGATCAGCGTATCGAGGTCCAGCTGCTGCAACTCGCACCAGTCGTAGACATCCTCGAACAGCGGGTCGAATTCGTTGGCCGCCTCGATGGAGAACGACTGCCGGCCGGTTTCCGGGCGGCCAGAGCGGCCTACTGGCGGTTGCAGCGGGAAGTCAGGGTCTTCGCTGCGCTTGGTCAGGTAGAACTCCATCTCCGGCGCGACGATCGGCTGCCAGCCTTTGTCGGCGTAGAGCTTGAGCACTTTCTTGAGCACGTTGCGCGGCGACAGCTCGACCGGGTTGCCTTTCTTGTCGTAGGTGTCGTGGATGACCTGGGCGGTCGGCTCGATAGCCCATGGCACCAGGAACACGGCGTCCTGGTCGGGACGGCAGATCATGTCGATGTCGGCCGGGTCGAGCAGTTCGTAATAGATGTCGTCATCGACGTAGTCGCCGGTAACGGTCTGCAACAGCACGCTTTCGGGCAGGCGCATGCCCTTCTCGGCGATGAACTTGTTGGTGGGCGAGATCTTGCCGCGAGTGATGCCGGTCAAGTCGCTGATCAGGCATTCGACTTCGGTGATCTTGTGTTCTTTCAACCAATCGGTGAGCTGGTCGAGGTTGTTACTCATAAGTACCTCAGGAGGTAAGGTGACCCGGTGCCTGGCACTCGGGCGCTACTGACGCCTGGCGTCGCTCAAGGACGGCGCACGCGGCACCACGGTGCCTGCGAAGGCCCGCGCCTTGATTCTGGATGGAGTATGTTGCTAAAGCAAAAACCCTCTCGCAGGACAGCGGTGAAGCCGCGAGAAAAAGCGCGCTCCACGACGAAAGCAAAGGGCAGGAAGGAAGAAAAGCGTGCAGTAAACTGCTACGGGGCATGGGCTGGCTGCAGCGCGCGTCAATTATTGCGGCCAGTTCATCCAGGCGATGGACCAGGCGCGCAAAGGCTGTGCGACAAGCGGTAAAAATACCTGACTGCGCGGTGCAGGCAGCGCTTTCAGGTCGCGGCAAGCGGACCATGTGACCCTCGTATTATTACTGTTATGGGTTGCGACCGAGCTTAGCGCCGTTCATTTTTTTACACAACACCTCCGTAAAAAATAAAAGACGCTTTGTCCGAGATAGCCCTCCAGCGTGAAAATAGCGGATAATGGCGCGCCCTGATATGCAGCAAATCCGCCGCATATGTGCCATTTCAGGGCATCATGGGGTTGGCTTGACATCACTATGTCTTTTCGATTGACTGGGCTTGCAAGCCCCCCTTGATTGATATTTTTAACAACAAAGGTGTTGCATCATGTCGGTACCCCCGCGTGCCGTTCAGCTTAACGAAGCGAACGCGTTCCTTAAGGAACATCCTGAGGTTCTCTACGTTGACCTTCTGATTGCAGATATGAATGGTGTGGTGCGTGGAAAGCGCATCGAGCGCACCAGCCTCCACAAGGTTTACGAGAAAGGCATCAACCTGCCTGCCTCCCTCTTCGCCCTGGATATCAACGGCTCGACCGTCGAAAGCACTGGCCTTGGCCTGGATATCGGCGACGCCGACCGCATCTGCTACCCCATCCCTGGCACTCTCTCCAACGAACCCTGGCAGAAGCGTCCTACTGCGCAGCTGCTGATGACCATGCACGAACTGGAAGGCGAGCCGTTCTTCGCCGACCCGCGCGAAGTACTGCGCCAGGTGGTGAGCAAGTTCACCGACATGGGCCTGACCATCTGCGCCGCGTTCGAGCTGGAGTTCTACCTGATCGACCAGGAGAACGTGAACGGCCGCCCGCAGCCGCCTCGCTCGCCGATCTCCGGCAAGCGCCCGCAGTCGACCCAGGTGTACCTGATCGACGACCTCGACGAATACGCCGACTGCCTGCAGGACATCCTCGAGGGCGCCAAGGAGCAGGGCATTCCTGCCGACGCCATTGTCAAGGAAAGCGCCCCGGCGCAGTTCGAGGTGAACCTGCACCATGTCGCCGACCCGCTGAAGGCCTGCGACTACGCCGTACTGCTCAAGCGCCTGATCAAGAACATCGCCTACGACCATGAAATGGACACCACCTTCATGGCCAAGCCTTACCCGGGCCAGGCGGGCAACGGCCTGCACGTACACATTTCGGTGCTGGACAAAGATGGCAACAACATCTTCACCAGCGAGGATCCCGAGCAGAACGCCGCGCTACGTCACGCGGTCGGCGGTGTGCTCGAGACCCTGCCCGCATCCATGGCATTCCTCTGCCCGAACGTGAACTCGTATCGGCGTTTCGGCGCTCAGTTCTACGTGCCGAACGCGCCGAGCTGGGGTCTGGACAACCGCACCGTGGCCCTGCGCGTGCCCACCGGCGCCCCGGATGCGGTGCGCATCGAACACCGCGTGGCCGGTGCCGATGCCAACCCGTACCTGATGATGGCGGCCGTGCTGGCCGGCGTGCACCATGGCCTGACCAACAAGGTCGACCCCGGTACGCCGATCGAAGGCAATTCGTACGAGCAACTGGAGCAGAGCCTGCCGAACAACCTGCGCGATGCCCTGCGCGAGCTGGACGACAGCGAGATCCTCAACAAGTACATCGACCCCAAGTACATCGACATCTTCGTCGCGTGCAAGGAAAGCGAGCTGGAGGAGTTCGAGCACTCCATCTCCGACCTCGAGTACAACTGGTACCTGCACACCGTGTAGACGAAAACGCCGCCCACAAGGGCGGCGTTTTTCATTGAGTACAGTGTCGCCTGCTTCGCGGGTAAACCCGCTCCCACAGCTACTGCACCGGTCTGAAGGCAAGCGCTGTATCTGTAGGAGCGGGTTTACCCGCGAAGAGGCCGGTACAGACTGCCTCTTACAAAGACTTCTCGAAGATCTTCGAATTACGCTGGTAGTTGTACAGCGATGCCCGCGCCGCAGGCAGCCGCTCCACGCCACTAGGCTCGAAGCCACGCTCGCGGAACCAGTGCGCGGTGCGGGTAGTAAGCACGAACAAGGTCTTGAAGCCCAGGATGCGCGCCCGCGCCTCGATGCGTTCGAGCAACTCGTCGCCACGCCCACCATGGCGGTATTCCGGGTTCACCGCCAGGCAGGCCAGCTCGCCCGCCTCGGAATCGGCAATCGGGTACAACGCAGCGCAAGCGATGATCATGCCTTCGCGCTCGACCACGCTGAACTGCTCGATCTCGCGCTCCAGCACCTCGCGCGAACGACGCACCAGGATGCCCTGCTCTTCCAACGGGCTGATCAGTTCCAACAGGCCGCCGACATCCTCGATGGTCGCCTCGCGCACCACCTCGAACTGCTCCTGGGACACCAGCGTACCGCCACCGCCACGGGTGAACAGCTCGGTCAGCAGCGCGCCATCTTCGGCATAGCTGACGATATGGCTGCGCGCCACGCCGCCCTTGCAGGCCTCGGCAGCGGCGTCGAGCAACTCGCCCTGGTAGTCGCTGCCCAGGCGCTGCAAATGCGCGGGCACCTGCTGTGGGCGCAGCTCGCGTACCAGCTTGCCGTTTTCGTCCAGCAGGCCCGGCTCGGCGCCGAACAGCAGCAGTTTGTCCGCGCCCAGGTCGATGGCCGCGCGAGTGGCCACGTCTTCGCAGGCCAGGTTGAAGATTTCCCCGGTCGGCGAGTAGCCCAGGGGGGAAAGCAGCACGATGGAGCGCTCGTCGAGCAGGCGGTTGATACCCCGGCGGTCGACCCGCCGAACCTCGCCGGTATGGTGGTAGTCCACGCCTTCCAGCACGCCGATCGGCCGCGCAGTGACCAGGTTGCCGGACGCCACGCGCAGGCGCGAGCCCTGCATAGGCGAAGCGGCCATGTCCATCGAAAGGCGCGCCTCGATGGCCAGGCGCAAGGCGCCCACCGCATCGATCACGCAGTCCAGGGTCGCGGCATCGGTGATGCGCATGCCCCGGTGGTAATGCGGGGTCAGGCCACGAGCGGCCAGGCGGCTTTCGATCTGCGGGCGCGAGCCGTGCACCAGCACCAGGCGCACGCCGAGGCTGTGCAGCAGCACCAGGTCGTGGACGATATTGCCGAAGTTGGGGTGCTCTACCCCATCTCCGGGCAGCATGACCACGAAGGTGCAGTCGCGGTGGGCGTTGATGTAGGGAGAAGCATGACGCAGCCAGTTGACGTAATCGGGCATGACAGGGCCTGTGGATAAGTGAACGAGAACGGTGAAGGCGCACAACGTTCGAAAGTCATCGTCGGAACAGGCTTGCGGTCACGCGCGGTCTCCTCTAGGCAGGAACGAATCAGGTCAGTGGACGTTTAAACCAGGCAATAGTGCCGGATCAAGTCACGCAATAGACGCACGGTAGGCTCGATTCGTGACATTTCAAGGTACTCGCCCGGCTGGTGGGCACAACTGATGTCGCCAGGGCCGAGCACGATGGTCTGGCAACCAAGTTGCTGAAGATACGGCGCCTCGGTGCCGAAGGCCACCGCTTCGGCGCGGTGACCGGTGAGACGCTCGGCCAATTGCACCAGCTCGGCGTCGGCGCTCTGCTCGAAGGGCGGCACCTCGGGGAACAGCGGGGCGTAGTCGATGCGCACGTCATGGCGCTCGGCCAGGGGCACCAGCTTCTCGCGGATCGCCGCGCGCAGTTGCTCAGGGTCCATGCCCGGCAAGGGGCGCAGGTCGAACTCCATGGCGCATTGGCCGCAGATGCGATTGGGGTTGTCGCCACCATGAATACAGCCGAAGTTCATGGTCGGCGTAGGCACGGTGAACTGCGGGTTGGAATAGGTTTTCTGCCATTGCTGACGCAGGTCCATCATCTCGGCCATCACCGCGTGCATGGCCTCCATGGCGCTGCGGCCCAGGCTTGGGTCCGACGAGTGGCCACTGCGCCCGAGGATCTCGATGCGCTCCATCAGAATGCCCTTGTGCATGCGAATCGGCTTGAGGCCCGTAGGCTCGCCGATCACCGCCGCCCGCCCCAGCGGCGCCCCGGCCTCGGCCAGTGCGCGAGCGCCGGACATCGAGCTTTCCTCGTCGCAGGTGGCAAGGATCAGCAGCGGTTGCTTGAAGTCGTGCTCCAGCAGCGGCAGCACGGCTTCGATCACCAGGGCGAAGAAGCCCTTCATGTCGCAACTACCCAGGCCCACCCAACGACCATCGACCTCGGTAAGTTTGAGCGGGTCGCTGCTCCACAACTGCGGGTCGTAGGGCACGGTGTCGCTGTGCCCGGCCAGCACCAACCCACCAGGGCCGGTGCCGCGGCTGGCGAGCAGATTGAACTTGCCCGGCGTTACCTGCTGGATCTCGCAATGAAAGCCCAGGTCGCCCAGCCAACCCGCCAGCAGGTCGATGACCGGGCGGTTCGACTGGTCGAGCGCAGCCTGGGTACAGCTGACAGAGGGGGCTGCGATCAGGGCGGCGAACTGGTCTTTAAGCGACGGCAACGGCATGCGCAAATTCCTTCGAGGGCGTCGGACCATCATAACCACGCAGTAACATCCTGCGGCAACCATTCACAGGTTTAGCCTACGAAGAATCCGGCACAAGCCTACAGTCATGTAGACTGCCACCCACACGATGCCCTCCTTCGAGCCCGCGATGCACAAAGAAACCGAACTCAAACTCCGCGCCAGCCGCGAGACCCTTGCCGCCCTGCGCGAGCACCCCCTGCTGAAGAAGCGCAACAAGTCCGGCTGGCAGACCCGCGAACTGCTCAACCAGTACTTCGACACCCCTGGCCGCGACCTGTCGGCCGCCCGCGTCGCCCTGCGCCTGCGGCGCGACGGCGAGGTCATCATCCAGACCCTCAAGTGCCGCGGCCAGAGCGTCGCCGGCTTGTCCGAGCGCAACGAGTACGAGTGGTACCTGGACAAGGTCAAGCTGGACTTGAAGAAGCTCGACGACAGCTGCTGGCCCGAGCAACTGGCCGAGCTGGACAAGAAGACCATCAAGCCGCTGTTCACCACCGACTTCACCCGCGAATACGCCGAGATCTCCTGGGGCCGCGGCAAGGCCAAGGTAGTCATCGAAGCCGCCCTGGACCAAGGTTTCGTGATCGTCGGCAAGCGCAAGGAGCCTATCTGCGAGCTGGAGCTGGAACTGCGTGAAGGCGCCCCCGAAGCGCTGCTGGAACTGGCCGCCGAACTCGCCGCCAGCCTGCCGCTGATGCCGTGCGACATCAGCAAGGCCGAACGCGGCTACCGCCTGCTGGAGCCGGACAGCTACGAGCTGAGCCTGCCGACCACCGAACTGGACGCCGAAACCCTGCTGGACGACGCCTATGCCGCCCTGGCCTGGCAACTGCTGGGCAGTAGCCAACGCCTGGCCGAGCAGTATCGCCACAATGGCCATTGGCGCCTGCTGCAGGACTGGGTCGAGTGCCTGGCCGAATTGCGCGCCCTTACCAGCAGCCTGGGCCAGGCCGCGCCACGCGCCAGCACTCGCGACCTGCGCAGCCGCCTGGACGCCTTGCTGGAAGACTGGCGTCCGCTGGTGCAAGCCGGCAACGACGACGAAGACATCCGCCGCGCGGCGCCCGAGCAGTTCGCCGAAGAGCTGGAAGACACCCGCTGGGGCCAGTTCTCGCTGGAAACCTCGCGTTGGCTGCTGGCTCGCGCCTGGACCGTGGAACGCAAAGGCCGTGGCGAGCGCCAGGGCAAGGCGCAGTTGGCCAGTTGGCTGGCTCACCTGCTGGGCGAGGAAGGCCGCGCGTTGAAGCTGCCGCTGTATGTGCAACGTCCGGAAGACCTGGCCGAGCAGCTGCCACGTATCGAGCAACTGCTTACCTGGCTGCATCACGCTCGCCAGGTGCTCGATGCACCGCAGATGGACCGCCTCTACGGCGACCTGAAAAGACTGCACGCCCTGGCCGAACAGCCTCTTTCCGACGAGTTGCTGGAAGAGCGCGTCGAGCAGGCTCGTGCGGTCGACCAGAGCCGCGGCTGGAAGCACCTGCTCAAAGGCTGAAGCTCCTTCAGCGCCCCAACGGCAAGCTGGTGGTGGACTTGATCTCCGACAACGCGACGATCGAGTTCACCTCTTGTATGCCCGGCACGTTCGATAGTTTTTCGAAGAAGAAGCGCTCATACGCCTCGATATCCGACGTGACGATACGCAGCAGGAAGTCCACCGACCCCATCAGCACATAGCACTCCAGCACCTCGGGAAAACCGCGGATCGCCTCGGTGAATTCAGTGAAGTTGGAACGCCCGTGGGCATTGAGCTTTACCTCGGCGAAGATCTGCGTGTTCAGCCCGACTTTCTTGCGGTCCAGCAAGGTCACCTGGCCACGGATGACCCCTTCCTCCTTCAAACGCTGGATACGCCGCCAGCACGGCGATTGCGAGAGGCCGACGCGCTCGGCGACCTGCGCGCTGGACAGCGAAGCGTCTTCCTGCAGCAACTCCAGGATGCGGCGATCGTAGGCGTCCAGTTCACCCAGCATTAATAATTCCTTCTTGGCAGACATTCAGAATTGAACAATTCGCAAACATGGCGATTGACTGGAATGATAGCGAAGAAATACCCGGACAGACCTGAAAGAATTTCTCCTGCCATCACAGGAGGCCCTATGGAAGCTCTCACCTCGCCCCGCCCCGACACCTGGGCCGCCAACACCCCTCATGCCAGCGTGTGCTATCGCCTGCAAGCCGAAGCAGAGCCCGACGCGCTGTGCCGCGTGCTCAACCTGTTTGCCCTGCAATTTCTCACCCCGCACAGCGTGCAGGTGAGCCAGCACGATGACCTGTTGCATGTCGAAATCGGTATCGCGGCCCTTAGCTGGCACCGCGCCGAGGTGATCGCGCAGAAAATGCGTAACCTGGTTTGTGTCGCCGAAGTCCACCTGGAACCTGCACCCAGTCGGCTCGAGCTGGCGTTCGGCTGAACTGCCAAGCCTTGCGAAAAATGCCGTAACCGCTTGCCTTGGATGCACTTCGCTGCGGCGTCTAGCCTTGCTCGGTATCCTCCCCACCGGCACGGACGCCGCCATGCTCACAGACGAAAACCACGCACTCGACCTGCATCGCGTGCTCGACACCCTGCTCGCCGAACGGCGACTGCACGCCGCCGATGTGCTCGCAGCACTGGAGCGCGCACAACAGCAGCCGGGCGAACACCCACTGGAAACCCTTGCCAGCCTTGACCTGGCGGATCGCGCGCAGCCTGACGCGGCGCTCGACCTCGATGCCCTCTGCCAGTGGCTGGCGGACAAAGCAGGGCAACCGTACCTGCGCATCGACCCTCTGCAAGTCGACATGGCCCGCACCGGTGGGCTGATATCCCCAGCCTTCGCCGAGCGCCACGGCATTCTCGCGATCGCCTCGGACGCGGCGGGGGTCACCGTGGCCAGCGCACAGCCCTTCCAATGCGACTGGGAAACCGACCTCGCCCAAAGCCTGGCGCGCCCGGTGCACCGCGTGCTGGCGAGCCCGGTGTTGATTCGCCAGCTGACCGAGACCTGCCTGCGCCTGTCTCACTCGGTACAAGGTGCCCACGCGCAACAGCGGGCCAGCCTGGGCGATCTGGAGCAATTGCTGGAACAAGGGGCGCGCAACGCCAGCAGCGTGCAGGACGAGCACATCGCCCATATCGTCGAGTGGTTGTTGCAGTACGCCATCGAACAGCGCGCCAGTGATATCCACCTCGAGCCGCGACGCCAACATGGCCAGTTGCGCTATCGCATCGACGGCCTGTTGCATGGTGTCTACGCATTTCCGGCCAGCGTCAGCCTGGCACTGGTCAGCCGCTTCAAGCACCTCGGGCGCATGGATGTCGCCGAAAAGCGCCGCCCGCAGGATGGCCGCCTGAAAACCCGGCTGGCCACAGGCAACGAGGTGGAGATGCGCTTGTCCACACTGCCGACGCCCTTTGGCGAAAAACTGGTGCTGCGTCTGTTCGACCCCGAGCAACGCAACGAGGACTTCGAGCGCCTCGGCCTGGAGGGGGCGCTGCGCGAACAGTGGCAGGCGCTGCTGCAACGGCGCCAAGGCATTCTGCTGGTGACCGGCCCTACTGGTTCCGGCAAGACCAGCACGCTCTACGCCAGCCTCAAGTGCCTGGCCACGCCAGAGGTCAACCTGTGCACCATCGAAGACCCCATCGAGCGCCTGGAGCCGGCCTTCAACCAGTTGCAGGTCCAGCCCTCGCTCGACCTGGGCTTTGCCAACGGCGTGCGGGCGCTGCTGCGCCAGGACCCGGACATCATCATGATCGGTGAGATACGTGACCGCGAGACCGCGCAGGTGGCCGTGCAAGCGGCGCTCACCGGGCACCTGGTGCTTTCCACCTTGCATACCAATGACGCCTGCGGCGCGATCACTCGCCTGCAGGAGCTGGGGGTTGCCGACTACCTGATCAAAGCCACGTTGATCGGGGTAATGGCCCAGCGCCTGGTGCGCACCCTGTGCCGCCGTTGCCAGGGCAGCGCTCGCCCTGGCCACAGCGCCTGCCGCGATTGTCGCGGCACCGGCTACCACGGGCGCACCGGCTTGTTCGAACTGCTTGCGCCCAGCGAGCACCTGCTGGCCCAGGTCGGCCCGCACGTCGATCTGGCAATGCTACGCCGCCAAGCCGTCGCCGAGGGGTTGCGCGACCTGCGCCAGTGCGGTGAAGAGAAAGTCAGCTGTCGACTGACCAGCCGGGCAGAGGTGCTGAGGGTTTGTGGATAAGTGGAAAAACCCTTGCGTACAGGGAACTTGCATCCGCCTGGCAGGATCAAACCCGCCATCTTCAACCCTCACCAATCGAGGTGATCCACCATGCGTCTCAAAACCGCCATCGCAGCCGCCGCCCTGCTCTCGCTGCCTATCGGCTCTGCCATGGCCGACGGCTTCTGGCGCAATGTCATTTCCTCCGGCGCCACCACCGGTTCGACCTACCTGACCTTCAAGGACCATAAGATGATCGTCGCGGCGCAGGAAGACGCCGGCAGCTTCGTCGCCAGCGAAGGCGCGATCCGTGGGCCATTCCTCGAGGCAGCGATGCGTCAGGTGCGGGCGGACAACCCAGGTGTCGAGGCCAGTGACATGGAGCTGGCGAACGCCATCCTGGCGAAGAACGCCGTCGCCGAATAAACCTTCAGGGGGCTGCCACGCAGCCCCCTGATTTTTCAGCGATACGCCTCCACCGGCACACACGCGCAGAACAGATTCCGGTCGCCATACACATTGTCGACCCGGTTCACCGCTGGCCAATACTTGTGCTGACGCACGTGAGCACTGGGCGCGACCCCCTGTTCCAGGCTGTAGGGCCTGCTCCACGGCGCCAACACATCAGCCAAGGTGTGTGGCGCATGCTTGAGCGGGTTGTCGAGCCCAGGCCACACCCCTTCCTGCACCTGGGCAATTTCCTCGCGTATTGCCAGCATGGCTTCGACGAAGCGATCCAGCTCGGCCTTCGACTCGCTCTCGGTGGGCTCCACCATCAGCGTTCCCGGCACCGGGAACGACATGGTCGGGGCATGGAAGCCGTAGTCCATCAGGCGCTTGGCCACATCCTCCTCGGTAATCCCGGTCTGTGCCTTCAGCGGGCGCAGGTCGAGGATGCATTCATGGGCCACACGCTGGTTGCGGCCGCGATACAGCACCGGGAATGCGCCGCCCAGCTGGCTGGCCAGGTAATTGGCACAAAGGATCGCCACCTCGCTGGCGTCGGCCAGTTGCGGACCCATCATAGCGATGTACATCCAGCTGATCGGCAGGATGCTGGCACTGCCCCAGGGTGCGGCGCTCACCGCGCTGTTGTTCGGGTCCAGCCCAGGCACTGGCACCACCGGGTGGCTGGCGACGAAGGGCAACAGGTGTTTCTTCACGCCGATCGGCCCCATGCCTGGGCCGCCGCCGCCGTGAGGAATGCAGAAAGTCTTGTGCAGGTTCATGTGCGAGACGTCCGCACCGATATCCGCCGGGCGCGCCAGCCCGACCTGGGCATTGAGGTTGGCGCCGTCCATGTACACCTGACCGCCTTGCTGGTGCACCGCTTCGCAGATCTCGCGGATGCCTTCCTCGTACACCCCATGGGTCGAGGGGTAGGTGACCATCAGGCACGACAGGCGCTCGCCCGCCTCCTGGGCCTTGGCCTTCAGATCATCGAGGTCGACGTTGCCGGCATCGTCGCACTCGACGATCACCACCTCCATGCCAGCCATCTGCGCCGAGGCCGGGTTGGTGCCATGGGCCGATGAAGGGATCAGGCACAGCGTGCGCTGGGGCTGGCGCCGGCTGCGGTGGTAACGGGTAATGGCCATGAGCCCGGCGTATTCGCCCTGGGCGCCGGAGTTGGGCTGCATGCAGATGGCGTCGAAGCCGGTGATGGCGCACAACCAGCTTTCCAGTTCGTCGATCATCGCCCGGTAGCCCTGTACCTGGGCCTCGGGAGCGAACGGGTGCAACAGGGCGAAGCCCGGCCAGGTGATGGGGATCATCTCGCTGGTGGCATTGAGTTTCATGGTGCAGGAGCCGAGCGGGATCATCGACTGGTTCAAAGCCAGGTCCTTGTTCTCCAACTGCTTGAGGTAACGCAGCATCTCGGTTTCGCTGTGGTGCTGGTTGAATACCGGGTGTTCGAGGAACGGCGTGCCGCGTTGCAAGGCAGCCGGAATGCCTTCGGCCAGGGGCTGCTGGTCGAGGGTGTCGATAGCCAAGCCGTGGTCGACTCCCAGGAAGATGTCGAACAGGCGCATGACGGTTTCTGCCGTACAGGTTTCGTCGAGGCTCACACCCAAGTGGCCGCGCCCGAGAATGCGCAGATTGATGCGCGCATCCTCGGCGCTTTCGATCACCGCCGCCTGGGTACCGCCCACGTCGAGAGTGAGGGTATCGAAGAAGTGCTGGTTGATGCGCTTGACACCCTTGGACTCAAGACCAGTGGCCAGCAGGCGGGTCAGCCGGTGCACGCGCTGGGCGATGCGCAGCAGCCCTTCAGGGCCATGGTAGACGGCATAGAAACCGGCGATGTTGGCCAGCAGCACCTGGGCGGTGCAGATGTTGGAGTTGGCCTTTTCGCGACGAATGTGCTGCTCGCGGGTCTGCAACGCCATGCGCAAGGCGGTGTTGCCACGGGCATCGCGGGACACGCCGATGATGCGCCCCGGCATGGCCCGCTTGTGCTCATCGCGGCAGGCGAAATAGGCCGCGTGGGGGCCGCCGTAGCCCATCGGCACGCCGAAACGCTGGGTGGAGCCAAGCACCACGTCGGCGCCCAGCTCACCAGGCGGGGTCATCACCACCAGGCTCAGGATATCTGCCGCCACGCAGGCCATGGCCTGCTGTGCATGCAGTTGCTCGATCATTGGCTTCAGGTCGCGGACCTCGCCATGGGTATCGGGGTATTGCAGCAAGGCACCGAACACCTGGTGCTTGCCGAGGTTGTCCAGCGAATCGACCACCAACTCGAAGCCAAAACCTTCAGCGCGGGTTTTCAATACCGAGAGGGTCTGCGGGTGGCAATGCTCGTCGGCAAAGAAGGTGTTGCGCTTGTTGCGCGCGACGCGCTTGGCCAGTGCCATGGCCTCCGCCGCCGCGCTGGCTTCGTCCAGCAACGAGGCGTTGGCCAGGGGCAGGCCGGTAAGGTCGATGACCATCTGCTGGTAGTTCAGCAGCGCCTCCAGCCGCCCTTGGGCGATCTCTGGCTGGTAGGGCGTGTAGGCGGTGTACCAGCCGGGGTTCTCCAGCACGTTACGCAGGATCACGGTCGGGGTGAGAGTGGCGTGGTAGCCCATGCCGATCAGGCTGGTCCAGACCTGGTTCTGGTTGGCATAGCCGGCCAACCTGGCCAGTGCGGCCTGTTCGTCGAGGGCGGCAGGCAGGTCGAGCGGGCGACCCAGGCGAATGCCTGGGGGGACGGTCTGGTCGATCAGTTCGCCACGGCTGGCTACGCCCAGGGCAGCGAGCATCGCAGCCTGCTCCGAAGCATCGGGCCCCAGGTGGCGACGCAGGAAAGGGTTGAGCGCTTGCAGTTGACTCAGGGATGGCGACTGGGACATGGTGATCGTTTCCCGGACCAGTTGTCAAAGAGACTTACAAGTCTAGGAAGGGATCGGGGATGTTGCAGGTAAATCGATCGTGAGCACGGCCCATACCCGGTAGGAGCGGTCTTGCCCGCGAACCAGGGCGCAAGCCCTGGGCATGCACCGCAGTGGGTTCTTCGCGGGCAAGCCCGCTCCTACAGGATCTACGCTGCCGTTGCGAGCAGCTATAGGAACAGCCTCGGCATCACTCGCCGATGGCGGCCTTGTAGCCGGCCGCGTCCAGCAGCTTGTCCAGCTCGGTCTTGTCGCTTGGCTTGAGCTTGAAGATCCACGACCCGTAGGGTTCTTCGTTCAGCAGTTCCGGACTGTCTGCCAGCTCTTCGTTTACCGCGATCACCTCGCCACCCACTGGTGCGTAGATATCGGAAGCGGCCTTGACCGACTCGACCACACCTGCCGCGTCGCCAGCAGAGAAGGTCTTGCCGACTTCGGCCAGCTCGACGAACACCACATCGCCCAGGGCTTCCTGGGCATGGTCGCTGATACCGACGGTCACCGTACCGTCGGCCTCCAGGCGTGCCCACTCGTGGCTTTCGGCGAAACGCAGGTCGGCGGGGATATTGCTCATAGGTTGTATTCCTCGATTGGCTCAGCGGTCGGCCCGCCGGTAATTGTTCAGATAAGAATCTTGCCGTGGCGCACGAAGGTCGGCTTGACCACCCGCACCGGGTACCACTTGCCGCGAATCTCAACCTCGGCTCGGTCGCCGGTGGCCATGGGTACGCGCGCCAATGCAATGGACTTGCTCAGCGTAGGCGAGAAACTACCACTGGTGATCTCCCCTTCGCCAATTCCGGCTACACGCACGGGCTGGTGGGCGCGCAATACGCCACGCTCCTCCAGCACCAGGCCGACCAGTTTTTCCTTCACCCCTTGCTCGATTTCCGCGAGCAGTGCCTTGCGGCCGATGAAGTCGCGCCCGGCAGGCTCCCAGGCGATGCTCCAGCCCAGGTTGGATGTAAGTGGGGTATGGGCTTCGTCGATGTCCTGGCCATACAGGTTCATGCCAGCCTCCAGGCGCAGCGTGTCACGTGCGCCAAGGCCGCTCGGCGCGATACCGGCGCCGACCAGGTCGTTGAAGAAGGCAGGGGCCTGTTCACCGGGCAGGATGATCTCCAGGCCGTCCTCGCCGGTGTAGCCGGTGCGGGCGATAAACCAGTCACCTTCGGCGAGGCCCTCGAAAGGCCGCAGTTCGCGAATCAACGCTGCGCGCGCGGCACTCACCAGCTCGGCGACCTTTTCCCGCGCGCGCGGGCCTTGGATGGCGAGAATGGCAAGTTCGGGGCGCGCTCTGAAGCGTACATCCTGGCCGTGACTGCTTTCAGTCAGCCACGCCAACACCTTGTCGCGGGTGGCGGCGTTGACTACCACGCGGTAGCCGTCCTCGGTGCGATAGGCGATCAGGTCGTCGATGATGGTGCCCTGCTGATTCAGCAGCGGGCTGTAGAGCGCCTTGCCTGCGCTATCCAGACGCGCCACGTCGTTGGCCAGCAAGTGCTGCAACCAGGCGGTGGCGGCAGGGCCGTCGATATCGATGACGGTCATGTGGGAGACGTCGAAGACCCCGCAGTCGCTACGCACCTGGTGGTGCTCCTCGACTTGCGAGCCGTAATGCAGGGGCATGTCCCAACCGCCGAAATCGACCGTCTTGGCGCCAAGCGCCAGGTGCAGGTCATACAAAGGCGTACGCTGTCCCATGGGTTTCTCCTTCCGGGCGTGGCGAAGCGGCGATGGTGGCGACGTTTACTGGTCACCGTTTCTTGTAGGACTCGCCGCTGCGAATGCCGCGCATTGTAGCCGCATGGGCGCGGACTGGCACCCTCAGCGCCCCTCGCCCAGGCGTTGCGCCGAGCGGCGGATCAGGCCAATCACCGGCAGCAGGCCTACCAGCACCAGGGTCAGGGCGGGTAGGGAAGCACGCGCCCACTCCCCTTCGCTGGTCATCTCGAACACCCGTACCGCCAGGGTGTCCCAGCCAAACGGGCGCATCAGCAAGGTGGCCGGCATTTCCTTGAGTACGTCGACGAACACCAGCAGCGCGGCGCTGAGGGCCCCCGGTAGCAACAAGGGCAGATACACCCTGAAAAACAATCCTGTGCCACTGACACCCAGGCTGCGCGAGGCCTCTGGCAACGAGGGTCGAATACGCTCCAGGCTGCTCTCCAGCGGGCCATAGGCCACGGCAATGAAGCGCACCAGGTAGGCCAGCAGCAACGCCGACAGGCTGCCCAGCAGCAGCGGCTTGCCCGCACCGCCCAACCCCTTGGAAAGCGGTATCACCAGTTGGTTATCGAGGAAGCTGAAAGCCAGCATGATCGACACCGCCAGCACCGAACCTGGCAACGCATAGCCCAGGTTGGCCATACCGACGCCGGCGCGTATCGCCGGCGTCGGTGCCTGGCGCCGGGCGAATGCCAGCAGCAAGGCCACGCACACGGTAATCAGCGCTGCCAGGGCGCCCAGGTACAGGGTGTGCAGGATCAACCCGGCATAGCGCTCGTCGAGGTCATGCCGCCCGCGCTGCCAGAACCACGCCAGCAATTGCAGCATCGGGATGACGAAGGCACAGGCGAATACCAGCCCGCACCAGCTACTGGCCAGTAGCGCCTTGACGCCACGCAGGTGGTAGAGCGCCTGGCCACGCGGGCGTTCGTTGCCGGTGCGGCTGGCGCCCCGTGCGCGGCGCTCGCCGTACAGCACCAGTATCACTACCAAGAGCAGCAGGCTGGCCAGCTGCGCGGCGCTGGAAAGGCTGAAGAAGCCGTACCAGGTCTTGTAGATGGCGGTGGTGAAGGTGTCGAAGTTAAATACCGAGACCGCGCCGAAATCCGCCAGGGTCTCCATCAGCGCCAGGGCGATTCCCGCGCCGATGGCCGGCCGCGCCATCGGCAGCGCCACCCGCCAGAACGCCTGCAACGGCGACAGACCAAGCACTCGCGCCGCTTCCATCAGGCCCTTGCCCTGGACGAGAAAGGCGGTGCGCGCGAGCAGGTAGACATAGGGGTAGAACACCAGCACCAGCACGATGATGACACCACCGGTGGAACGCACCCGGGGCAGGCGCATAGGCCCGAACACTTCGCGTAGCGCGCTCTGCACGGGGCCGGCGAAGTCCAGCAGGCCGACGAAGACGAACGCCAGCACATAGGCTGGAATGGCGAACGGCAACATCAACGCCCAGTCAAGCCAGCGCCTGCCCGGGAACTCGCAGAGGCTGGTGAGCCAGGCCAGGCTCACGCCCAGGACAGTCACGCCGATGCCGACGCCGAGGATCAGCGTCAGGGTATTGCCGAGCAGGCGGCTCATCTGGGTGTCGAGCAGGTGCGACCAGATCTGCACATCGATCGACTGCCATGACAGCAGCAGCACGCTCAGCGGCATGAGCACCAGGAGGGCGACGAAGGAGACCGGGAGGTGCCAGCGGCGTTGGGGGGAATGGGGCAATGAGGATGTCTCTATGGTGGATTGCGACCGCGTTGCGGTCGTTCGCGACGGCTCGACGCCCCGACAAGGTCGCTCCTACAGGGCTCAGCGAACCCTGCAGGAGCGGGCTTGCCCGCGAAAGGGCCCTGAACAGCCCCGAAAGCATAAAGCCTTGCGCTTAGTTCCAGCCAGCCCGATCCATCAGGCGAATGGCCTCGGCCTGGCGCTTGCCAGCCACTTCTACCGGAATGCTGTCAGCCTTGAAGCTGCCCCAGGCCGCCACTTCCGCCGACGGCTTGACCTGCGGGTTGGCTGGGAACTCCTGGTTGATGTCGGCGAACAGGTTCTGCGCCTCCACGCTGGTCAGCCACTCCACCAGCTTTTTCGCCGCTTCCGGATGCGGTGCATGCTTGGTCAGGCCGATGCCCGAGAGGTTGACGTGCACACCGCGATCCGCCTGGTTCGGCCAGAACAGCTTGACCGGCAGGCTGGGCTTTTCCTTGTGCAGGCGGCCGTAGTAGTAAGTATTGACCAGGCCCACGTCGCACTGGCCGGCCTCGATCGCCAGCAGCACGGCGGTGTCATCGGAGAACGGGTCGGTGGACAGGTTGTTGACCCAGCCCTTGACGACCTGCTCGGCCTTGGCCTCGCCGTGGCTCTCGATCAAGGTGGCGGTGAGCGACTGGTTGTAGACCTTCTTCGAGCTGCGCAGGCACAGACGGCCTTCCCACTGCTTGTCGGCCAGCGCCTCGTAGGTGCTCAGCTCCGAGGGCTTGACCCGCTCGGTGGAGTAGACGATGGTCCGCGCGCGCAGGCTCAGGCCGGTCCACTCATGGGAGGACGCGCGATACTGGGCGGGGATGTTCTTGTCGATGACGTCCGACTTGAGCGGTTGCAGGATGCCCATCTGCTCGGCCTGCCAGAGGTTGCCGGCGTCCACGGTCAGCAGCAGGTCGGCCACGCCGTTCTGGCCCTCGGCTTTGATGCGCTGCATCAACGGGGCTTCCTTGTCGGTAATGAACTTGATCTTCACGCCGGTCTTGGCGGTGTAGGCGTCGAATACCGGCTTGATCAATTCGTCGATACGCGAGGAGTACACCACCACTTCGTCCGCCGCGCTGGCGGTGCCTGCGAACAAGGAAAGAGCCAGGGCGGCCAGTAGGGGTTTGCGTGGCAACATGACGTGCTCCTCGGTGGTTGAGGTGTAAATGGTAGTGAATCCCATTTTCCTACTCACCACTACACCCGTTACCGAATGTTGCAAGGGTCTGCTGGGCAGCCTTTCGCGGACAAGCCCGCGCCTACAGGGGTCGCCGTAAGCCTGTAGCCCCCCGAACCCCTCAGGCTTTAGCAAGCTCAGGCAAATCGCCACTCAGCCCCAACGCCTGACGCACGAACAACGCCTTGGCTTCGGGCATGCCTTCGACCAGCTTCAGCCCCGTGTTACGCAGCCACCGCAGCGGCAAAGGGTTGGCCTGGAACAGCCGCTCGAAGCCTTCCATGGCCGCCATCAACGCCAGGTTGTGCGGCATGCGCCGACGCTCGTAGCGGCTGAGGACCTTCACATCCGCCAGGCGCTCACCGCGCTCGCAGGCATGCACCAGCTCTTCGGCCAACACGGCGGCGTCCAGGAAGCCCAGGTTGACGCCCTGCCCCGCCAGCGGGTGGATGGTGTGCGCTGCATCGCCGATCAGCACCAGCCCTTCCTGGACGTAGCGCTTGGCATGGCGCTGGCGCAGCGGCACGCACAGCCGCGGGTCGGCATGTTGCACCTGGCCCAGACGCCCCTCGAAGGCGCGCTCCAAGGCTTGGCAGAACGCCGTGTCGTCCAGCGCCATGATCTGCTCGGCGTGCTCCGGGGTGGTCGACCAGACGATCGAGCACCAGTCCTGCCCGCCATCGCGGGCCAGCGGCAGGAACGCCAGCGGGCCTTCGTCGGTGAAGCGCTGCCAGGCCGTGGCCCGGTGCGCCTGGCTGCAACGCACGCTGGTGACGATGGCGTGGTGCAGGTAATCCCACTCGCGGGTTTCACAGCCAGCCAGCCGCCGAACCGCAGAGTTGGCACCGTCGGCAGCGACCACCAGCGGGGTCCGCAGGCTGCGGCCGTCGGCGAGGGTCAGCAGCCAGTCATCGCCGGAGCGTCGCAGCTGTTCTAGGCGGGCATTGGCCAGCAGGCCGACGTCACTGTCGTGCAGGCGCTCGAGCAGGCCATCCTGCACCACACGGTTCTCGACGATATGGCCCAGTACGTGGGCATGCACGCTGGCGGCGCAGAAGTGGATCTGCCCGGTGCCGCTGCCGTCCCACACCTGCATGTCCGAATAAGGTGACACGCGGCGCCGGGCGATGCCCTCCCAGGCGCCCAGGCGCTCGAGGATGCGCTGGCTGGCGGCCGACAGCGCACTGACCCGTGGCTCGAACGCCGAGGCCGGGTCGAACGGTTTGACCGACAGCGGACCACCGTCCAGCAGGATCACTTCCAGGCCGCTGTGGCGCAGGGCCAGGGCCAGTGCGCTGCCGACCATGCCGGCACCGACTATCAACAGATCTGCGCGCATTTCCATGCCTTACGCCAGCCTCGCTTGCGGCTTGAGCCGCACATATAGGGTTTTATCGACCCGCGCCACCAGCTCGCCAGCGCCATCGCGGATATCGACCTGCAAACGGGGCAGGTACTTCTTGCCGCTTGCTGTCTGCTGGCGGATCTCCTCCAGCAGCGCGTCATCGATGTGGAATTCGGCAAACACCGGGCCTTTGCCAGGCGCGATGAAGTCGATGCTGGCAGCCTTGTCCCAGACGATGTAGTCGCGCCCCAGCTGCTCGATGAGCAGCAGCATGTAGAAGGGGTCGACCATCGAATACAGGCTGCCGCCGAACTGGGTGCCGACATAGTTGCGGTTCAGGCGGGTCAGCTTCATACGCACCTTGGCGCTGCGCATGTCGGGGCTGATATGCAGCACTCGGATGCCAGCACCGAGGTAGGGCGGGTAGAAGTTCAGGAGCCAGCGCAGCATGCGGGCGCGGCGGGCGAGCTTGCGGGTATCGCTCATGCCCGGCCCCGCAGGTCGGGACGGGTGCCCAGGCCCATGGCCTGGCGGGCGAACCAGCTTTTGGCCGGCGGCAGCAGGTCCAGCCCCAGCAGGCCGAGGTTGCGCCCGGCAGTAATCAGCGGCTGGTTGCTGCCAAACAGGCGTGTGACCTGGTCGGAGAAGCCGATCGTCATGGCCTGGTCGCGGCGCTGGCGTTGCTGGTAGGCCTGTAGCGTGGCCAGATCGCCGGGGTGCTGCGGCCCGCCGAGCAGCGCTTCGGCCAGGGACTGCACGTCACGCAACGACAGGTTGAAGCCCTGGCCGGCAATCGGGTGCAGGCTGTGGGCGGCGTTGCCGAGCACCACCAGGTGCGGGCGTACTTGCTCCTCGGCTTCCACCAGCGACAGCGGGTACAGATGACGTGCGCCCACTTGGCGCAGCGCGCCCAGGCGATAGCCGAACGCCTCCTGCAGCTCGCGCAGGAAAGCACGCTCGTCGAGCTCGACCAGGCGCTTGGCATCCATGCCTTGGCGCGTCCACACCAGCGCGCAGCGATTTTCCGGCAACGGCAGCAGGGCCATCGGGCCTTGTTCGGTGAAACGCTCGAAGGCCTGCCCGCAATGGGCCTCGCCGGGGGTGATGTTGGCGATCAGCGCGCTTTGGTCGTAGGGCGTGCGGCGCACGTGGATACCCAACTGCTCGCGCAGGCCGGAGCGCCCGCCATCGGCGAGCACCGCCAGGTCGCATTCGACCAGGGTGTCGTCGTCCAGTTGCAGGCGGTAGCCGCCCTCGATCGCCTGCATGGCCTTGACCTCGGCGGGGCAGCGCCAGGTGACCACCTCGCTGTCCAGCCCCTGCCAAAGGCACTGGCCGAGCCAGGCATTCTCCAGCACGTAGCCGAGCGCCGGCACGCCTTCTTCGAGGGCATCCAGGCGGGTGGCGCCGAAACGGCCGCGGTCGGACACCAGAATCTGACGGATCGGCTCGGCGCGGCGGCTGATGGCCTGCCACAGGCCCAGGTGCTCGTAAATTTGCCGCGTACCGAAGGATAGCGCCGAGGAGCGTGCGTCATAGCTGGGCTGGAAGCTGTCGCCTGGGGCGAACGGCTCGACCAGCAGGATCTTCCAGCCACGCGCCTTGGCTCCAGCCTGCAGGGCCAGGGCCAGGCTGGCGCCGACCAGCCCGCCGCCGATGATCGCCAGGTTGACCCGGCTCATGCAACGACCCCGCGCGCGTCACGCATCAACGCCTCGATCTCGGCGACCGTCTTCGGCACGCCCGATGTGAGAATTTCACAGCCGTTGCGGGTCACCACCACGTCGTCCTCGATTCGTACGCCAATGCCGCGCCATTTCTTGGCGACGTCCTGGTTGTCGGCGGCAATGTAGATGCCGGGTTCGACGGTCAACGCCATGCCCGGCTCGAGCACTCGCCACTGCCCGCCGACCTTGTATTCGCCCACATCGTGCACGTCCATGCCCAGCCAGTGCCCGGCGCGGTGCATGTAGAACGCGCGATACGCCTCACTGTCGATCAATGCCTGCACCTCGCCCTTGAGCAGCCCCAGCTCGACCAGGCCCTCGGTAATGACCCGCACCGTCGCCTCGTGGGCGTGGTTCCAATGCTTGCCCGGGGCGATCTCGGCGAACGCGGCTTCCTGAGCCTTGAGCACCAGCTCGTAGATCGCCTTCTGCTCGGCCGAGAAACGCCCGCTGACCGGGAAGGTGCGGGTGATGTCGCTGGCGTAGCAGTCGATCTCGCAACCGGCGTCGATCAGTACCAGGTCCCCGTCCTTGAGCAGCGCGTCGTTCTGCTGGTAGTGCAGGATGCAGCCATTGCGCCCGGCGGCGACGATCGAGCCGTAGGCCGGCATCTTCGCCCCGCCCTTGCGGAACTCGTAGTCCAGCTCGGCTTCCAGGCTGAACTCATGCAGCCCGGCGCGGCAGGCCTGCATGGCTCGCACGTGCGCGCGCGCGGAAATTTCGGCCGCCGCACGCATCACCTTCACTTCCGCCGCCGATTTATACAGGCGCATGTCGTGCAGCAGGTGATCCAGGGCAACGAACTCGTTCGGCGGCTGGGCGCCGAGGCGCGCCTTGGAGCGGATCACGTTGATCCACTCCATCAGGTGGCGGTCGAACTCGGGGTGGCTGCCCATGGCGGTATAGACCCGGTCGCGGCCCTCGATCAGGCCCGGCAGAATCTCGTCGAGATCGGTGATGGGGAAGGCGTCGTCAGCGCCGAAGTCGCGTATCGCACCCTCCTGGCCGGCGCGCAGGCCGTCCCACTGCTCGCGCTCAGGGTTGCGTTCGCGGCAGAACAGCACGTACTCGCCGTGCTCACGGCCGGGAATCAGGGCGATCACCGCCTCGGGCTCGGGGAAACCGCTGAGGTACTGGAAGTCGCTGTCCTGGCGATACACGTGCTCGACATCGCGGTTGCGGATGGCAACGGCAGCAGCCGGCAGGATGGCGATGCTGTTGGGGACCATCTGCGCCATCAGCGCCTTGCGCCGACGGGCGTACTCCGCCTTGGGTATGTGGCTCATGGGCAAACGACCCCCGGAACGATCAATGCAGCGATGGCTTGGGTGCGGGCGCTTCGGGCTTGGCCAGCTCGGTGAACAGCAGCAGCGGCGCGACGCGCAGGTACTCCATGACTTCCATGTAGTCGCTCTCGCCGTCTTCGGACTCTTCCAGCGCTTCCTGCACCTGCGAAATGGCCACCAGGTCCTGGAGCACTTCCTTGGCATCGGTGGACAAGTCCTTGCCACCGGCGTTCAGGCCGAAGCCGGTAATGAAGCCCTGGCACCATTGGCCCAGGGCGGCAGCACGGTCGGCCAGCGCTGCGTCATCACTGGGCAACAAAAGGACGATAGCGACGTCTTCCCCAGTGAGTTCGGCCTTGACCATCTCCTGAAGGCCGACCAGGGCGTTGCGCACGCTGTCGCCTGGTTCGGTTTCGAGCAACTGGGCAGCGTCAGCCAGCCAGGCCTCGGCATCGAAGCCGGCACCGGCGCAACTGCGACCGATCAGCAGGCCGTGCAGCTCAGCGGGAGTGACAGGGTGACCATTGCTGGAAAGCAGCATGGCAAAGGCGATGTACGGCGATTGGGTATTGGGCATGGGCTGCTAGGCGCCAGGCGGCGCATTTGACTAGAATGAAGGCCTTGTATCCTAGCACCGGCAGGCGCGCCAAGACCATCTGCACTGGCCGTCCCGCCCCCGGGACAGGCATGATGGCCGGACGATCGACGACGGAGCGAAGCGAGCGCACACCATGCAAGAGAACGCGCAAGAAAACGACCTGCAAGCGCTGATGAGCCGATTCGAGCTGCTGATCGAGCGCGTCGAGCAACTAAAACGGCAAAATGCACTCCTACTAACGCAGGAAAAGTCCTGGCGCGAGGAGCGCGCCCACCTCATCGAAAAGAACGAGATCGCACGACGCAAGATCGAATCGATGATTTTGCGCCTCAAGGCCTTGGAGCAAGACTCATGAGTTCAAGCAACAGCGTCACCGTCCAGATCCTCGACAAGGAATATTCCATCATCTGTCCGCCCGAGGAACGCAACAACCTGGTCAGCGCAGCACGCTACCTGGACGGCAAGATGCGTGAGATCCGCAGCAGCGGCAAGGTGATCGGCGCCGACCGTATCGCGGTCATGGCCGCGCTGAACATCACCCACGAGCTGCTGCACCGCCAGGAGCGTCCGGAAGTGGCCAGCGGCGGTACCTCCCGCGAGCAGGTGCGCGACCTGCTCGAGCGTGTCGACCAGGCATTGGGCGACGAGGCGGATACCAAAATCGGCTGAGCTTGATATACTGGCGCCACTCCCTGGGGGATGCGCCAGTCGGTTATGTCCCTGAGCCGATACGCACAACCACGGGGGTTGCACGCTGGGGCAGGTGTGCATGTCCGCTCGACGGAAAGCCTTAACGCCCCCTGCAATCTCCACCTTGAACTTTCGGGTTCAAGGGCTACACCGATAGCGGTTTCATCGGGGAGCCTGAATTCAAATGCCCGCCCTCCCAGGCGGGCTTTTCGTTTCGGCCAGCGTTGTTGGCCAACGCCTCGGGACCGCCTGTGCCATGACCGACACCGCGCCGCTCAGCCGCCCTCAACTGCGCCGCCTGCTGCGCAACGCCCGCCGCGCCCTGACGCCAGCTCAGCAACGCCAGGCCACGCTCGGCCTGTACCGGCAACTGGCCCAGCACCCCGTGTTCCGCCGCGCCCGGCATATCGCCCTGTACCTGCCCAACGATGGCGAGATCGACCCACGCCTGTTGCTGCGCGCCGCCCAGAAGCGCGGCAAGCGCACCTACCTGCCCGTGCTCAATGCCTGGCCGCGTACACGTATGGTGTTCCAGCGCTTCGAACAGGGCGAAACCTTGCGGCGTAATCGCTTCCGTATTCCGGAGCCGCTGACCTCACGCAAGCGGCAACGCCCGACATGGGCGCTGGACCTGGTCCTGCTACCGCTGGTCGGTTTCGATGAAGTGGGAGGACGGCTGGGGATGGGGGGTGGCTTCTATGACCGCAGCCTGGCCTACCAGGCGCGCCGCAAAACCTGGAAGAAGCCGCTCCTGCTGGGGCTGGCCCATGAATGCCAGAAAGTCGAGCGGCTGGCCCAGGCCAGCTGGGATGTGCCACTGCGCGGGACGGTATCGGACCGTGGCTGGTACCTTGCACCGCAGTGAGCCACGCCGGAAGGCGGGCTCAGCGTTGCGCCTGGGTGTGCTCGATCGGGGTCTGGTAGGCGGCGTCCATCTTTCGCTCCCAGAAACCCTGCGCATAACCGGTGGTGACGACGCCCAGGCCGAAAAGAAAGGCCAATACCCAGAGCAAATCCGGTTTGCGTTTTTTCATGGTTGCCCCCCTAAGGCAAACTGATCCGCTCGACAGCCTTCTTGGTGCTACCGGAGCGTGGTGCTTGAAATCGGCGCATTTTCCGACAACCTGCGTCGCCAAGCAAACGTTGACGCCAACCGACTGTCGGTTTACTGCAATAGGTTATTTCTAATCTTTTCCGGAGCAATACCCATGGCCTACTGGCTTATGAAATCCGAGCCCGACGAGCTGTCCATCGAAGCCCTGGGCCGCCTCGGCCAGGCCCGCTGGGACGGGGTACGCAACTACCAGGCGCGTAACTTCATACGCTCGATGAGCGTCGGCGACTCGTTCTTCTTCTACCACTCCAGCTGCCCGCAACCCGGCATTGCCGGCGTCGCGAAGATCATCGCCGCGGCCTACCCCGACCCCACGGCCCTCGACCCACAGAGCCACTACTTCGACGCCAAGGCCAGTGCCGAGAAGAACCCCTGGAGCGCGGTGGATGTGGCCCATGTACAAACCTTCAAGCAGGTACTGGGGCTTGGGTTGCTCAAGCAGCAGACCGCATTGGAAGAACTGGCACTGGTACACAAAGGCAGCCGACTGTCGGTGATGCCGGTGACCGCAGAACAGTGGTCGGCAATCATGGCGCTTGCGCGCTGACAAACTAAAACGACAAAGGGCACCCGAAAACGTAGAACCCAAGCGCCCTACCGCGAGACCAGTGTTTCAGCTCACTGCACTATCAGGTTGTTGAACAGCAGGTCCTCGACGATCGGCTTGCCCTCTTCGGTTTCCATCACCTGCTGCACCTGCTTCAACGCCTCCTTGCGCAGCGCTTCCTTGGCCTCGACGTTGTTCATGTTGTCCACACCCTGCTGGGTGAACAGCGCCACCAGCTGGTTGCGGATCAGCGGCTCATGGTGCTTGATCGCCGCAGCGGCAGCATCACCGGTCACGCGCATCGCGATATCGGCCTTGTACACGCGCAGCCGGGGGCCACCGTCGAGGGCATAGTTGCCGACCAGGGGCGGGCTGAGGTTGATGTAGGCGACCTTGGGTTCGCCTTCCTTGGGCGCTTCGGCCGCTGCCATGGCAGTTACCGGCAGCATCAGGGCCAGCATCATCACAATCCACGCTTTCACGAATTCGCTCCTCAATACAGTTGGCGCCAGCTTACCCAGCACTGCGTTCAAACCCAAGCCCGGGCTTATGCCGGCTCATCAGGGGCGGCCATGCTCGTTGACCGGCACCCTCGCCTTCCTACACTTATCGGCCATCACTCGCAAAGGAATAGCCCCGATGAAAGCCGTGTTGTGCAAAACCCTGGGTCCGGCACGGAACCTGGTGCTGGAAGAAGTCTGCGGCCCGACTCCGAAGAAGAACGAAGTGCTGCTCGACGTGCACGCCGCCGGGGTCAACTTCCCCGACACCCTGATTATCGAAGGCAAATATCAATTCCAGCCGCCACTGCCCTTCTCCCCGGGCGGCGAGGCGGCTGGCGTGGTCGCCGCCGTAGGTGAAAAGGCTGGGGCCTTCAAGGTCGGCGACCGGGTGATGGCACTGACCGGCTGGGGCGCGTTCGCCGAACAGGTGGCCGTGCCTTTCTACAACGTGCTGCCCGTGCCGCAAAGCATGGACCTGACCACCGCCGCCGCATTCGGCATGACCTATGGCACCTCGATGCACGCCCTGACCCAGCGCGGCCAGCTCAAGGCCGGCGAAACGCTGCTTGTACTCGGCGCATCGGGCGGCGTGGGCCTGGCGGCGGTAGAGATCGGCAAGGCCCTGGGTGCCCGGGTGATCGCCGCAGCCAGCAGTGCGGAAAAGCTGGCCGTGGCCAGGGCCGCGGGTGCGGACGAGGTGATCGACTACAGCCAAGGCAGCCTGAAGGACGAGCTCAAGCGCCTGACCGGTGGCCAAGGCGTGGATGTGATCTACGACCCGGTGGGTGGCGAGCTGTTCGACCAGGCCGTACGCAGCCTGGCCTGGAATGGCCGGTTGCTTGTGGTGGGTTTCGCCAGCGGCACGATCCCGCAATTGCCAGTGAACCTGGCGCTGCTCAAGGGTGCGGCAGTGCTGGGCGTGTTCTGGGGGGCCTTTGCCCAGCGTCAGCCGGAGGATAATGCTGCGAACTTCCGCCAACTGTTCGCCTGGCATGCCGAGGGCAAGCTCAAGCCGTTGGTGTCGCAGACCTACCCGCTGGCGGATGCCGGGGCAGCAATCGAGCGGCTGGGGCAGCGCCAGGCGGTGGGCAAGTTGGTGGTGCTGGCCAGGTAGGGCTGGGTTATTTGGTTGTCGTTTTTGGCCTCTTCGCGGGCAAGCCCGCGAAGAGGCCGACACAGCCACCAGCCCCTAGACCTCACGCAGGTTATGGCAACGCCGGAATCGCGCCTCCAGGTTGCGATCTGGCATCTGGTGGCTGCGCAAGGCGTTCAGGGTCTGCTCTACATAGTCCCGAGTCGAGCCATAACGCCCCTTGGCACTGGCAAGAATATGGCTAAGCAACCTATCCGGAAGGTTGCCGGCATAGCACGGCAAGTGCCGCTCCAGCACGAAGCCCAAGGCCTGCACCTTGCTGCCATCACCCAGGCGGCAGCTCAACCAGTGCGGACGATACGCCGGATAAGGCATTTCCCGCTGCCACAGCGCCATCAGCGAGTCCTCGAGGCTGCTCTCATCCAGGCGATAGGCAAAACCACTGCATGAACCGCCCCGGTCGAGCCCGAACACCAGGCCAGGCGTCTCAGGCGTGCCACGATGCTCGTGGGACCACAGGTATAACCCGCGATGGTAGCCATGCACCCGCGCGCGCTGACGCTCTACCGAATTGCACTCCGGACGCCATATAAGCGAACCATAGGCGAACAACCACACCGGGCCGCCTTTATGCTGAGCCAAGGTGAGCTGCATCGAATTGAACAATTGTTCGCGGGTAGAAGGTCGCCCGAAATCGACCATCGGGGGATAGGAATATTGCCAGGCGCTACTTTCAATTGCCGACATGATCTGCCGCCACGGTTCCACATGAACTTTTCGATAGACACTGCCACATCACGGAGCGCCTAGGCACGCCGGGACAGCGCTAACGTAAGGCATATGCGAGGAAAACCTCAACCCCCAAGGCAAAGGTTTCACCACTATTCACGACGATCGGAAAGCCATGTTTCGAGTATAGCGATAGTTGTAACCGGCGCTGCCGAAAATACCGCCCTTATAATCGGCAACTACAACTTCGGTTATTAACAAAAGGCACGCCTTTACCGCGTGCCGTTCTTCACTCAACCGCGTGGCGCGTAGGCGAACACATCCGCACGCATGCGGTGGGCGTCCATCCCGGCCTCGACCAGCGCATCGAGGGTGCCATACACCATGTTTGGCGAGCCACTGGCGTAGACGTGCACGCTGTTGAGGTCGGCGATGTCCTCGCAGACCGCTTCGTGCAGTAACCCGCAACGCCCTTTCCAGCCGCACGGGTCACTGACCACCTTGTGCAGGAACAGGTTCGGCAGGCGCTCCCACTCGGGCCAATGCTCGATATGGTAGAACTCCTCGGGTCGACGCACGCCCCAGTACAGGTGTACCGGGTGCTTGAAACCCTGCGCGCGGCAATGCTCGACCAGGCTGTGCATCTGCCCCATGCCAGTGCCTGCGGCGATCAACACCAGCGGACCGTCGGGCAACTCCGCCAGGTGCGCATCGCCGAACGGCAGCTCGATACGGGCCATGCCGTTACGCTGCAACTGCGCGACCAGGGCCTGGGCACTGCTCTCGCGGGCCAGGACATGCAGCTCCAGGTCGCGCCCGCCGTGTGGCGCGGACGCCAGCGAGAAAGCGGCCTGGTCCGCGCCCTCACGCTCGATCAACAGGTACTGGCCGGCGTGGTAGCGCGGCAGCTTGCCAGCCGGCGCCCGCAGGCGCACGCGCCAGACATCGCCACCTACCTCGAGGCACTCGCTGACCGTACACGCCAGCTTGCGCACCGGCAGCTCACCCAGGGCCAGCACGCCATCCCAGAGCAGCACACAGTCTTCCAGCGGCTCGGCGATGCAGGTGAACAGCTCGCCGTGGTCACGCACCTGACCGTCCTGGCGAACACGCCCTTCCACCAGGAGCGCGGCGCAGACATGGCAATTGCCATTACGGCAGCTACTCGGGCAGTCATAGCCCAGGCGCCGCGCGGCATCCAGAATCCTCTCGCCCGGTTCGATCGCCAGTACCGCACCGGACGGCTGCAAGGTCACCTGCATCAATCTATTCCCAACTGGTCCCACAACTCATCGATACGGCGGGTGACGGCATCGTCCTTGACGATGGCGCGGCCCCATTCGCGTGTAGTCTCGCCCGGCCACTTGTGGGTCGCGTCCATGCCCATCTTCGAGCCCAGGCCCGAAATGGGGGACGCGAAGTCCAGGTAGTCGATGGGCGTGTTGTCGATCATCACCGTGTCGCGCTTGGGGTCCATGCGGGTGGTGATGGCCCAGATCACATCGTTCCAGTCGCGCGCGTTGATATCGTCGTCGGTGACGATAACGAACTTGGTGTACATGAACTGTCTCAGGAACGACCACACACCCAGCATCACGCGCTTGGCATGGCCTGGGTACTGCTTCTTCATGGTCACCACTGCCATGCGGTAGGAACACCCTTCCGGCGGCAGGTAGAAGTCGACGATCTCGGGGAACTGCTTTTGCAGGATAGGCACGAACACTTCGTTCAACGCCACGCCCAGGATCGCCGGTTCATCCGGCGGGCGCCCGGTGTAGGTGCTGTGGTAGATCGGGTTGCGCCGGTGGGTGATGCGCTCGATGGTGAACACCGGGAAGCTGTCCACCTCGTTGTAGTAGCCGGTGTGGTCGCCATAGGGGCCTTCGGGGGCCATTTCACCCGGATGAATCACACCTTCAAGGATGATTTCTGCGGTGGCGGGTACCTGCAGGTCGCTGCCGCGGCACTTCACCAGCTCCGTGCGGTTGCCACGCAACAGGCCGGCGAAGGCGTATTCGGAAAGGGTATCGGGCACCGGGGTGACAGCACCGAGGATGGTGGCCGGGTCCGCGCCGAGGGCCACAGCCACCGGGAATGGCTGGCCAGGGTGCTTTTCGCACCATTCCCGATAGTCCAGCGCACCGCCGCGGTGGCTGAGCCAGCGCATGATCACCTTGTTGCGGCCGATCACTTGCTGGCGGTAGATGCCCAGGTTCTGCCGCTCCTTGTTGGGGCCACGGGTGACGGTCAGGCCCCAGGTAATCAGTGGCGCCACATCGCCCGGCCAGCAATGCTGGATCGGCAGCGCGCCAAGGTCGACATCGTCACCCTCGACCACCACTTCATGGCACACCGCATCCTTGACCACCTTCGGCGCCATGGACACGACCTTCTTGAAGATCGGCAGCTTCGACCAGGCGTCCTTCAGGCCCTTGGGCGGTTCGGGCTCCTTGAGGAAGGCCAGCAGCTTGCCGATTTCGCGCAGTTCGTCGACCGACTCGGCGCCCATGCCCATTGCTACCCGCTCCGGGGTACCGAACAGGTTGCCCAACACCGGCATGTCGAAGCCGGTGGGCTTTTCGAACAGCAGCGCCGGGCCTTTCGCGCGCAGGGTTCGGTCGCAGACTTCGGTCATTTCCAGGACGGGGGAAATCGGAACCTGGATGCGCTTGAGCTCGCCGCGCTGTTCCAGGCCACGGATAAAGTCGCGCAAATCGCGATACTGCATGCAGAAGCCTCGTGTTGGCCGTATCGGTCGGGGTGCAAAGTGTAGCGCCGTTCAGGCCGCAATGGCCAAAGGGCAGACAGCAAAAAGCCGGGTTCCCCCGGCCTTTTGCATGATTCGACGATCTTACTTGCGCTTCATCGACAGGAAGAACTCGTCGTTGGTCTTGGTCTGCTTGAGCTTGTCGACCAGGAACTCGATGGCGGCTACTTCGTCCATAGGGTGCAGCAGCTTGCGCAGGATCCACATGCGCTGCAGTTCGTCGTCGGCGGTCAGCAGCTCTTCGCGACGAGTACCGGACTTGTTGATGTTGATGGCCGGGAACACACGCTTCTCGGCGATACGGCGGTCCAGCGGCAATTCCATGTTGCCGGTACCCTTGAACTCTTCGTAGATCACTTCATCCATCTTCGAGCCGGTTTCGACCAGCGCGGTGGCGATGATGGTCAGCGAACCACCTTCCTCGATGTTACGGGCGGCACCGAAGAAGCGCTTGGGCTTTTCCAGGGCGTGGGCGTCGACACCCCCGGTGAGCACCTTGCCGGAGCTCGGGATCACGGTGTTGTAGGCACGCGCCAGACGGGTGATGGAGTCGAGCAGGATGACCACGTCCTTCTTGTGCTCGACCAGGCGCTTGGCCTTCTCGATCACCATTTCGGCCACTTGCACGTGGCGGGTTGGCGGCTCGTCGAAGGTAGACGCGACCACTTCGCCGCGCACGGTGCGCTGCATCTCGGTCACTTCTTCAGGGCGCTCGTCGATCAGCAGGACGATCAGGTGGCACTCGGGGTTGTTGCGGGTGATGTTCGCTGCGATGTTCTGCAGCATGATCGTTTTACCGGCCTTGGGCGGTGCGACGATCAGGCCGCGCTGGCCTTTGCCGATCGGGGCGCACAGGTCGATGACACGACCGGTGAGGTCTTCGGTGGAGCCGTTACCGGCTTCCATCTTCAGGCGATCGTTGGGGAACAGCGGCGTCAGGTTCTCGAACAGGATCTTGTTCTTCGCGTTTTCCGGACGGTCGAAGTTGATGGTGTCGACCTTCAACAGGGCGAAATAACGCTCCCCTTCCTTCGGCGGGCGGATCTTGCCGACGATGGTGTCGCCGGTGCGCAGGTTGAAGCGGCGGATCTGGCTGGGCGAGACGTAGATATCGTCAGGGCCGGCCAGATACGAAGCATCTGCCGAACGCAGGAAACCGAATCCATCCTGGAGAATCTCCAGCACGCCGTCACCCGAGATCTCTTCGCCGCTTTTCGCGTGTTTTTTCAACAGGGCGAAAATCACGTCCTGCTTGCGCGAACGGGCCATGTTTTCGATGCCCATCTGTTCGGCCATTTCCAGCAGATCGGTAATCGGCTTTTGCTTGAGTTCTGTCAGGTTCATAAGGGGAGTGACGTAATCATGTAAGAAGGGAGAATTAAGCTTCTGGCTTAATGAAGCCGCGCCGCAAGATTGGCGACAGGATCGCGTACTGATTCGAATTAGGGATGCGTCGGCGACGGCGTGCAGAGGGCACTGG
This sequence comes from Pseudomonas sp. LS_2, assembly GCF_042709235.1. NCBI lineage: Bacteria > Pseudomonadati > Pseudomonadota > Gammaproteobacteria > Pseudomonadales > Pseudomonadaceae > Pseudomonas > Pseudomonas sp. LS_2. Next base: position 91,096 of record NZ_JAVAYC010000014.1, read on the forward strand.
AGAAGCAGTGCGAGGCCGAATGTAACACTTGCTTTTTTCGGCGTCTACTGGTTTTGACTCGGCAAACATTGCCCTGCGGCAACCCCAGGACAAAGAGAAAGCCCCGCGTGCGCGGGGCTATTCGGCTCACAGGTGGGCGTCGAGGAACGCAGCCAGCTGGGACTTGGACAGTGCACCGACCTTGGTGGCCTCGACGTTGCCGTTCTTGAACAGCATCAGCGTCGGAATGCCACGCACGCCGTGCTTGGCCGGGGTTTCCTGGTTGTCGTCGATGTTCAGCTTGGCGACGGTCAGTTTGCCCTCGTAGGTAGAGGCGATGTCGTCCAGAACCGGAGCGATCATCTTGCAAGGGCCGCACCATTCAGCCCAGTAATCGACCAGCACCGGGCCTTCGGCTTTCAGCACGTCGGCCTCGAAGGTGGCGTCGGTGACGTGTTTGATCAGATCGCTGCTCATGGATATCTCCAGATTCGTAGGCAAAAAACGTGGCCCATCATAGCCGCACCCAGTGACGACAGGAAGCCGAACTCGATTGAGTGTATCTATAGTTGTGCAAGACGCCACGAATCGAAACCGTCACACAGGCGTCATAAGATTCGCCGGCGGCCCTGAGCAGACGCTTCATTCAGGCCCCGTCTACCCTGCCCTGCATCAATCCCAGACGTGTCGCGCGTTGGCGTAACCTCGCGATCGTGGCACGATTGCCGGGTTATCGACCGAGAATTTCGAGATCATGCCGCATACCACCGCAAAGAACCTGTCGTTGATCGCCGCCATCGACCTGGGCTCCAACAGCTTCCACATGGTCGTGGCCAAGGCCCACCTCAGCGAGATACGCATTCTTGAAAGGCTCGGCGAGAAGGTTCAGCTGGCAGCCGGCATCGACGAAGAGCGCAAGCTCAGCGAAGAGGCCATGCAGCGCGGGCTGGAATGCCTCAAGCGCTTCGCCCAGCTGATCAACGGCATGCCTGCCGGCGCGGTACGCATCGTCGGCACCAACGCCCTGCGCGAAGCGCGCAACCGCAACGAGTTCATTCAGCGCGCCGAGGTGATCTTGGGCCACCCGGTCGAAGTCATCTCCGGGCGTGAAGAAGCGCGCCTGATCTACCTGGGGGTCTCCCATACCCTGGCCGATACCCCCGGTAAGCGCCTGGTGGCCGACATCGGCGGCGGCAGCACCGAATTCATCATCGGCCAGCGCTTCGAGCCGCTGCTGCGCGAAAGCCTGCAAATGGGTTGCGTGAGCTTCACCCAGCGCTATTTCCGCGACGGCAAGATCACCCCCGCACGCTATGCCCAGGCCTACACCGCGGCGCGCCTGGAGCTGATGAGCATCGAGAATGCCCTGCACCGCCTGACCTGGGATGAAGCGATTGGCTCGTCCGGCACCATCCGCGCCATCGGCGCCGCCATCAAGGCCATGGGCCAAGGCAACGGCGAGGTCAACGCCGAAGGCCTGAATTCGCTCAAGCGCAAGCTGTTCAAGCTGGGCGAAACCGACAAGATCGACTTCGATGGCGTGAAACCCGACCGCCGGGCCATCTTCCCCGCTGGTCTGGCGATCCTCGAGGCGATCTTCGACGCCCTGGAACTGCAACGCATGGACCACTGCGACGGCGCCCTGCGCGAAGGTGTGCTGTATGACCTGCTGGGCCGCCACCAGCACGAGGATGTACGCGAACGCACCCTTAACTCGCTGATGGAGCGCTACCACGTCGACCAAGGCCAGGCCGCACGCGTCGAGCGCAAGGCGCTGCACGCCTTCGACCAGGTCGCCAAGGCCTGGGACCTCGAAGAGGGCAACTGGCGCGACCTGCTGGGTTGGGCGGCAAAGGTGCATGAGGTGGGCCTGGACATCGCCCACTACCATTACCACAAGCACGGCGCCTACCTGATCGAGCACTCCGACCTTTCAGGCTTCTCCCGCGAAGACCAGCAGATGTTGGCCCTGCTGGTGCGCGGCCACCGCCGCAACATTCCCAAGGACAAGTTCGCCGAGTTCGGCGATGAAGGCGTCAAGCTGATCCGCCTGTGCGTACTGCTGCGCTTCGCCATCCTCTTCCACCACATCCGCGGCACTCAGCAGATGCCAAAGGTGCAGTTCAAGGCCAAGGACGACAGCCTGGAGGTGGTCTTCCCGGAAGGCTGGCTGGAACAGAACCAGCTGACCCAGGCCGACTTCGACAACGAAGCGCAGTGGCTGACCCGGGTCAACTTCACCCTCAGCGTACGTTGAGTACCGGGTTGCTCAGGCGCTCCAGCAGGGTCGACTGAGCGCTGCGAGGGTTCTGGTTGCCGGTCGGCGTGCTGCGCACGTAGCGCCCGTCCGGTTGCAAGGTCCAGGCCTGGGTGTTGTCGGTGAGGTAGCCCTCGAGCTCCTTCTTCACCCGCAGCAGCAACTTCTTGCCCTCCACCGGGAAGCAGGTCTCGACGCGCTTGTCGAGGTTGCGCTCCATCCAGTCGGCACTCGACAGGTAGATCTGCTCGTCGCCGCCATTGAGGAAGTAGAACACCCGGGTGTGCTCGAGGAAGCGGCCGATGATCGAGCGCACGTTGATGTTGTGCGAAACCCCCGGAATACCTGGGCGCAGGCAACACATGCCACGCACCACCAGGTCGATACGCACGCCGGACTGGCTGGCCTTGTACAACGCCTTGATGACCTTGGCATCGGTCAGCGAGTTGAACTTGGCGATGATGTGCGCAGGCTTGCCCTCGAGCGCGAACTGGGTTTCGCGAGCGATCATGTCGAGCATGCCTTTCTTCAGGGTGAAAGGCGCGTGCAGCAGCTTCTTCATGCGCAGGGTCTTGCCCATGCCGATCAGCTGACTGAACAGCTTGCCGACGTCCTCGGTGAGGGCATCGTCGGAGGTCAGCAGGCTGTAGTCGGTGTACAGGCGCGCGTTGCCAGCGTGGTAGTTGCCGGTGCCCAGGTGCGCGTAGCGGACGATCTCGCCCTGCTCACGGCGCAGGATGAGCATCATCTTGGCGTGGGTCTTGAAGCCCACCACACCATAGATCACCACCGCGCCCGCCGCTTGCAGGCGGCTGGCCATTTGCAGGTTGGATTCTTCGTCGAAGCGCGCACGCAGTTCGATCACCGCAGTGACCTCCTTGCCGTTGCGCGCCGCGTCCACCAGGGCGTCGACGATTTCCGAGTTGGCCCCGGAGCGATACAGGGTCTGGCGCACGGCGAGCACATGGGGGTCTTTGGCGGCCTGGCGCAGCAGGTCGATCACCGGGGTGAACGACTCGAACGGGTGCATCAGCAACACGTCCTGCTTGCCCACCACGCTGAAGATATTCTCGGCGTTCTGCAAAAGCTTCGGAATCGCCGGGGTGAACGGCGTGTATTGCAGCTCCGGGTGGCTATCCAGACTGGTGATGCTGAACAGCCGGGTAAGGTTGACCGGGCCGTTGACCTGGTAAAGCTCGCTTTCGCTCAAGCTGAACTGCTTGAGCAGGTAATCGGAAAGATGTTTCGGGCAGGTGTCGGCCACTTCCAGGCGCACGGCATCGCCATAGCGGCGCGAGAACAGCTCGCCACGCAACGCGCGGGCAAGGTCGTCGACTTCCTCGGAGTCCAGCGCCAGGTCGGCGTTACGGGTCAGGCGGAACTGGTAACAGCCCTTGACCTTCATGCCTTGGAACAGGTCGTCGGCGTGGGCGTGGATCATCGACGACAGGAACACATAGTTGTCGCCAGGGCCACCCACGTCTTCCGGCACGCGGATCACCCGTGGCAGGAGGCGCGGCGCCGGGATGATCGCCAGGCCCGAGTCGCGGCCAAAGGCGTCCACGCCTTCGAGCTCGACGATGAAGTTCAGGCTCTTGTTCACCAGCAACGGGAACGGGTGGGTCGGGTCGAGGCCGATCGGGGTGATGATCGGCGCGATCTCGTCGCGGAAATAGCGGCGCACCCAGGTCTTGAGCTTGGGCGTCCAGTAGCGGCGGCGGATGAAGCGGATCTGGTGTTTTTCCAGCTCCGGCAGCAGCACATCGTTGAGGATCGCGTATTGGCGATCCACCTCACCATGCACCAGCTCGCTGATGCGGGCCAGCGCCTGGTGCGGTTGCAGGCCGTCGGCACCGGCCTGTTCACGGGCGAAGTTGATCTGCTTCTTCAAGCCCGCCACGCGGATCTCGAAGAACTCGTCGAGGTTGCTGGAGAAGATCAGCAGGAACTTCAGACGTTCGAGCAGCGGGTAGGACTCATCCAGCGCCTGCTCCAGCACGCGGATGTTGAACTGCAGCTGCGAGAGCTCGCGATGAATGTACAGGCTGCTGTCGTCCAGGCCCGGGACGGGGATCGCCGGCGTCGGGGTCGGCGCCGGGGCGGCTTCGGCCACCACCTCCGGTTCGACCGCGGGCGGCAGGTCCGTTGGCGTCTCGAGCAGCTCTTCCGGGAGCGCCTGGGCTTCCTTGATTTCGACAGGTGTGAGCACTTCGTTATTCATCTGACGTTCCTGTTAGGGCGTTACTGCCCTCTCAACAATTGAGCGGCACGCACGGCGAAATAGGTCAGGATGCCATCGGCGCCTGCCCGTTTGAAAGCGGTGAGCGATTCGAGGATGACCGCCTCGCCGAGCCAGCCATTCTGGATCGCAGCCATGTGCATGGCGTATTCGCCGCTGACCTGATAGGCGAAGGTCGGCACGCGGAATTCGGTTTTGACCCGGTAGACGATATCCAGGTAGGGCATGCCAGGCTTGACCATGACCATGTCGGCACCTTCGGCGAGGTCGGTGGCCACTTCATGCAGGGCCTCGTCACCATTGGCCGGGTCCATCTGGTAGGAGGCCTTGTTGGCCTTGCCCAGGTTCAGGGCCGAGCCTACCGCGTCGCGGAACGGGCCGTAGTAGGCGCTGGCGTACTTGGCCGAGTAGGCCATGATGCGCACATTGACGTGGCCGGCCTGTTCCAGGGCTTCGCGGATCGCCAGCAGGCGGCCGTCCATCATGTCAGACGGGGCCACCACCTGGGCGCCAGCCTCGGCGTGCGACAACGCCTGGCGCACCAGGGCGTCGACGGTGATGTCGTTCTGCACGTAGCCTTCTTCATCGAGGATGCCGTCCTGGCCGTGGGTAGTGAACGGGTCCAGGGCCACGTCGGTGATGACGCCAAGCTCAGGGAAGCGCTCACGCAGGGCACGGGTGGCGCGCTGGGCGATGCCGTCCGGGTTCCAGGCTTCGGCGGCATCGAGGGTTTTCTTCTCGCTCGGCGTTACCGGGAACAGCGCCAATGCCGGGATCCCCAGGCGTACCCATTCCTGCGCGGCTTCGAGCAGCAGGTCGATCGACAGGCGTTCGACACCCGGCATCGAAGGGATTTCTTCACGACGGTTTTCACCGTCCAGCACGAATACCGGAAGAATCAGGTCATCGACGGTCAGGGTGTTTTCACGCACCAAGCGACGGGAGAAATCATCCCGGCGGTTGCGACGCAGGCGGGTGGCAGGAAACATACGGTTGGCGGGGGTAAAGCTCACGGCAGACTCCTGAGCCCGCGCAGACGGGCTAGCGTGACAGTTATAAGCGGCCATTATGACGTCTGTGTTACACCTTGAGGCAACCCTGCGACTTGCGGCCGCAGGCATTGTCCTCGTAGGAATTCTTCACCTCAAGACACATTCGGACACTTTCCCACAGCCGCACGAGGGAGTAGGCTGCGCGTTCATTTCGCCAGCACGCCAGAATATGCTTCAAGAATTCCTGAACGATTTCGGCTACTTTGCCCTTTTTCTCGGCACGTTCTTCGAGGGCGAGACCATTCTCGTGCTCGCAGGCTTTCTGGCGTTCCGCGAATACATGGACATCAAGGTGGTCATCGCCGTGGCCTTCTGCGGAAGCTACGCCGGTGACCAGCTGTGGTATTTCATGGGCCGCCGCCATGGACGCAAGATCCTGGCCCGCAAGCCGCGCTGGCAGGCCCTGGGCGACCGGGCCCTGGAGCACATCCGTCGCCACCCGGACATCTGGGTGCTGAGCTTTCGCTTCGTCTATGGTCTGCGCACGGTGATGCCGGTGGCCATCGGCCTGTCGGGCTACCCGCCGCGGCGCTACCTGTTGCTCAATGGCATTGGCGCGGCGATCTGGGCCGTGGCGCTGGGCTTGGCCGCCTACCACTTCGGCGCCATCCTCGAAGGCATGCTGGGCAGCATCAAGAAATACGAGCTATGGGTGCTCGGTGGCTTGCTCGTGCTGGGTGGCGGGCTGTGGCTGCGCCGGCGTTACCGTAACCAGCGCGCGGAGCGCCAGGCTGCGGCAGACAGCCAGCCCCCAGAAGCTGAGCAGGCTGTAGCCCCCGAGCAGGAGCCAGGCAAGGGGCGTGGCCGTCCCTAGGCCCAGCACACCCGCCAAATAAAGCGCTGGCCCGTTCGACAGCAGGCGGGCCACTTCCAGGCGCAGCGCCCAAGGGCGATCCTCCAGCGCTGCGCCCAGCACGAACAGACCACCGGCCATCACTACCCAGCCCAGCACCAGGGCCGCGCCCGGTACACGCTCGGCCACCTCCATCAGGTAGCTGCCCAGCGCGATGTACAGCGCGAACTGCACCACCACGTACACCTGCTGCGCCTTGCCCAAAGGCACCTCGAACTTGCGAAACAGCGCCAGGTCCGGCTTGGCCTGAGGGTCTGCCTGCGCCACATCGGCCGGCCGCCAGCCCGTTGGCATGAACCAGATACGCAGTTTGTCGCGCAGGCTGCGGGTACGCCGGGCATCGCTCCACAGCTGGGCATAGAACTGCAGGTTGGCCCACAGCGGGTTCCAGCTCGCCAGCGGCGTTGTCACGCCAAAGACGACCGGCTCGCGCGGGTCTTCTTCCTGGAAGGTGCCGAACAGGCGGTCCCAGATAATGAACACACCGCCGTAGTTGCGATCCAAATACAAAGGATTCTGTGCATGGTGGACGCGATGGTTGGACGGCGTGATCAATACCCACTCGAGCCAGCCGAGCTTCGGCACATGGCGAGTGTGCACCCAGAACTGGTACAGCAGGTTCAACGACGCCACGGTGATGAACACCAGGGGCGGCACGCCGAGCAGTGCCAGCGGCAAGTAGAAGATCCACGAGAAAATAAAGCCGCTACTGGTCTGGCGCAGGGCAGTGGTGAGGTTGTACTCCTCGCTCTGGTGGTGCACCGAGTGCGCCGCCCACAGCACATTACGCTCGTGCCCCAGGCGATGCAGCCAGTAGTAGCAGAGGTCATAGAGCACGAACGCCAGCAACCACACCCACAGCGCCCCCTCCGGCAGGCGCAGCAGCGCCAGGTGCTCCCAGGCGATGGCGTAGGTCACCAGCCCAACGCCCTTGGTCAAAAGCCCGGTGCTGGTCGACAAGGCGCCGGTGCTGAGGCTGTTGATGGCGTCGGCCAGCCGGTAGTTGCGCTGGCCACGCACACGGTCGGCCACCAGCTCCACGGCGATCAACACGAAGAAGAACGGCACGGCCAGCAGAATCAGGTCCATGGGCAGCGTCTCTTTGGGGGCTCTCCAGAGATTAGGCCCAGGCGTGGGCGAACCCTATGGCCACATCTGCCAAACTAGAGGACATTTAGCGCCTCGATACTGGAGTAACAAGCATGACGAAAAAAGTTGCGTTGATTCTTTCCGGGTGTGGCGTGTATGACGGCGCCGAGATCCACGAAAGCGTGATCACCCTGCTGCGCCTCGACCAACGTGGCGCCCAGGTGCAGTGCTTCGCGCCGAACATCCCGCAGATGCACGTGATCAACCACCTCACCGGCGAAGAGATGCCCGAGTCGCGCAACGTGCTGGTGGAATCTGCGCGCATTGCCCGTGGCGATGTGAAGGACATCCGCGAAGCCAAGGTGCAGGACTTCGACGCGCTGATCGTGCCTGGCGGCTTCGGTGCCGCGAAGAATCTCTCCAACTTTGCCGTCGAAGGCGCGGGCTGCAGCGTGCACCCGGATGTGCTGGCCCTGGCCGAAGCCTTCGCCGATGCCTGCAAGCCGGTGGGCCTGATCTGCATCTCTCCTGCCCTGGCGGCGAAGATCTATGGCCCCGGCGTGGTCTGCACCATTGGCAACGATGCCGACACCAGCGCGGCGGTGGTGAAGATGGGCGGTACCCATGAGGAATGCGATGTACACGACATCGTCGAGGACACCCAGCGCAAGCTGGTGACTACCCCGGCCTACATGCTGGCCAAGTCGATCAGCGAAGCGGCGGGTGGAATCTACAAACTGGTGGATCGCGTACTGGAGCTGACCCACGAAGCCGACTGAAGCGCTCATACCCGAAAACCTGCGCACTTCGTGTAGGGGCGGGCTTGCCCGCTCCTACGGGGTCTGCTGCGCTCCCGGTATCAGTCCGCCTGGCTTGGGGCTTCCTGCAAGGCCAACTGGGCCTCGGCGCCGCGCCAACGACGCACGGCTTTCTGGAAGAACTGGCTGTTCGGCACCTGCACCAGTGCACCACCCGCCTCCGGGGTTTCCATCAACGTGGTGTACAGCAGGTTGATGGCGATGACCCGGCCCTTTACCCCCGGCTTGTCAGTGGTGTCGACCAGTTCCACCACATCACCGATGCGAAACGGCCCGACGGTGAAGATCAACACCGCACACAGCAGGTTCGACAGCACGCTCCAGATGGCGAAAAACGCCACCGCCGCCACCGCGACGAAACCCGACAAGGCCGTCCACAGCACCGTGGCGGAAACGCCCATGCGCTCGAGCACGAACAGCAACGCGCTGCCCACGATCAACCAGCGCAGACCTGCGCGCACCGGCACCAGCAGCTCCGGCGGCAGCGGGTAGCGATCACCCAGGCGGCTTAGCGCGCGGCCGACGATACGTTGCAGGATGAACGCGAACGTCAGGATCAACAGCACCTGAAGCCCCAGCCAGAACGCGTCCATCCATTGTCCCGGCAGCAGCCCGCGCAGCTCCTCCATCAGGACAATGCCTCAAGTTCGGCCTGCATGCTTTCCAGCGTTTCCAGGGCTTCCATCCATGCCTCCTCCAGCTCGCCTTCACGCTGCTTGAGCTTGCTCTGGCGCGCCAACAGGTCGCGCAGTTCCTCCTTGCGTGCGTTGTCGTAGAGACCACTGTCGCCCAGTGCCGTTTCGATCTCGGCCAGTTGCGTGTGCACCTGGCCCAGCTCGGCTTCGAGCTTCTCGGCGGCGCGCTTGTGCGGTGCGAGCTGCTGGCGCAGTGCGGCAGCGGCCTGGCGCTGGGCCTTCTTGTCGGTCTTGTCCGGGTTGACCGGCGTGTTGCTGACCGGTGCGCTGCGCTGACGGAAGTCAATCAGCCAACGGCTGTAGTCGTCCAGGTCGCCGTCGAAGGCCTCGACCTTGCCATCAGCCACCAGGAGAAAGTCGTCAGTGGTGCTCTTGAGCAGGTGACGGTCGTGGGAAACCACCACCACGGCGCCGCTGAACTCCTGCAAGGCCATGGTCAGGGCCAGGCGCATTTCCAGGTCGAGGTGGTTGGTCGGTTCGTCGAGCAGCAGCAGGTTTGGCCGCTCCCAGGCGATCAACGCCAGGGCCAGGCGCGCCTTTTCGCCACCGGAAAAATTCACCACCGGCTCATCCACCCGGTCGCCGTGGAAGTCGAAGCCACCCAGGAAGTCGCGCAGGGTCTGCTCGCGCTCGGCCGGCGCCAGGCGTTGCAGATGCAGCAGCGGGCTGGCCTTGTCGTCCAGCGAGTCGAGCTGGTGCTGGGCGAAGTAGCCGACGGCGAGGTTCTCGCCACGGGCCAGGCGCCCGGCGATGGGCTCGAGTTCGCCGGCGAGGTTCTTGATCAGGGTCGACTTGCCGGCACCGTTGGGGCCAAGCAGGCCGATGCGCGCGCCGGGGACCAATTGCAGCTTTACCTTCTCGAGGATGGCCTTTTCGCCGTAACCCAAGCGCGCTTCGGAAAGGTCCAGCAACGGGCTGGAGAGCTTGTGTGCCTCGCGGAAGACAAAGTCGAACGGCGAATCGACGTGGGCGGCCGAAAGCTCTTCCATGCGTTCCAGGGCCTTGATTCGGCTTTGCGCCTGGCGGGCCTTGGTAGCCTGGGCCTTGAAGCGGGCGATGTACTTTTCCATGTGCGCGCGCTGCGCCTGCTGCTTCTCGTAGGCCTGCTGCTGCTGCGCCAGGCGCTCGGCGCGGGTGCGCTCGAAGGCACTGTAGCCGCCCTTGTAGAGGTTCAGCTTGCGCTGCTCGACGTGCAGCACGTGGTCGACCACGGCGTCGAGGAAGTCGCGGTCGTGGGAAATCAGCAGCAGCGTGCCGGGATAGCTCTTGAGCCATTCTTCCAGCCAGAGGATGGCGTCGAGATCAAGGTGGTTGGTGGGCTCGTCAAGCAGCAGCAGGTCGGAAGGGCACATCAGTGCCTGGGCCAGGTTCAGGCGCATCCGCCACCCACCGGAGAAGTCGCCGACCCGGCGATCCATCTGCTCGCTGGTAAAGCCGAGGCCGGCCAGCAGCTTGCGCGCGCGCGCATCGGCGGTGTAGCCATCGGCGCTGTCCAGCTCGCTGTGCAGACGTGCCACCGCGTTGCCGTCGTGGGCCTGCTCGGCAGCGGCAAGCTCGGCCTGGACCGTACGCAGACGCAGGTCGCCGTCGAGTACGTAGTCCACGGCCAGGCGGTCGAGGGTGTCGACCTCCTGGCGCATGTGCGCGATGCGCCAGTCACCGGGAACCTGGCAGTCGCCGGCGTCCTGGGACAGCTCGCCACGCAGCAAGGCGAACAGGCTGGATTTACCGGCGCCGTTGGCACCGATCAAACCGGCCTTGTGGCCGGTATGCAGGGTCATCTCGGCGCCTTCTAGCAGGCGCTGTGGACCACGCTGTAAAGTGAGGTTCGATAGTCTGATCATGATGGTCGCGGAGTCTATCAGCTTCCGGATGGGCCACACAGGCCACTCGATCATTGGCGCGAGCGAACCATGCACGACGAACTTTGGAATCATGCCCTGGCCTTGTATGCACGGCCCGGCGTGGAGAATGCCTGCTTAAGTTTGCAGGAACTGGGGGGCGATGTGTGCCTGTTGCTGTGCGCCACTTGGCTGCAGAGGCGGCAGGTACCCGCCAGCGTCTTGCGCGCGCAGGAGTTGAGGGACATCGCCGAGCCATGGCAGCGGAACGTGATAGGTCCGCTGCGTGCACTGCGTCGTGAATGGCGCGGCCCTGCACGGGGTGATGTGCAACTGACGACACTCCGGGAGCGCGTCAAAACGCTGGAACTGGATGCAGAACGCACGTTGCTGACGCGTTTGCAGGCGCATGCGCAGCAGTGGCCCGCAAGCCCGGGCGGGCCTACGGGAGACTGGCTGGAGTGGCTGGTGCCGGAGCAGGCCGGCGACCACGACGCGCTGCGACAGCTGCGCGCCGCGGCCAAGGGGCTTCAGGACGCCGTGGACGGTGACTGAGCCGGGGTGCTGGTCGGAACGGACGAAGTCGCGCTGGCGGGGCTTGCCGAGTTGGTGGTTGGGGCCGGTGCAGCGGCGGGAGCCGCAGGCTTGGGCGCTGCGGACTTGGCAGCCGCCGGTTTCGCGGCGGGCTTTGCAACAGGTTTCGCGGCAGCGGGTTTCGCAGCAGGTTTGGCTACTGGCTTCGCGGCAGCGGGCTTGGCGGCAGCGGATTTAGCAACAGGCTTGGCGGCGGGTTTCGCGACGGCGGGCTTGGCAGCGGGTTTCGCGGCAGTGGTCTTCGCGGCAGGCTTGGCGGCTGGCTTCGCGGCAGCGGTCTTCGCGGCAGGCTTGGCAGCGGGTTTCGCAGCAGCGGTCTTCGCGGCAGGCTTGGCAGCCGGTTTCGCAGCAGCGGTCTTCGCGGCAGGCTTGGCAGCCGGTTTCGCGGCAGCGGTCTTCGCGGCAGGCTTGGCAGCCGGTTTCGCGGCAGCGGTCTTCGCGGCAGGCTTGGCAGCGGGTTTCGCGGCAGCGGTCTTCGCGGCAGGCTTGGCAGCGGGTTTCGCGACAGCGGTCTTCACAGCACGCTTGGCGGCAGGCTTGGCGGCAGTTTTCGAGGCAACCGGCTTGGCAGCGGCAGTACGTGCGCCCAAGGCTTTACCCGCAGCTTCGCGAACCTTGCCAACGCCCTGGGCCAACTTCAGGCTTTCCTGGGCATCACGCTTGAGTTGCTGAATATAAGTACGGGTTTGCGTCTGGCGATCTTTCAGCGAATCGAGCAGGGTTTCAAGTTCGCCGATAGCGCCTTTGGCCTTACCCTGGGCCTTGGCTTTTCCGGCCTTGGCAGCATCCTGCAACTTCAGGCGAGCGTTGTGTAGTTTCTCCTGCGCCTTGCCACGTTGTTTCTCCAACTTGGCCAGCAATTTTTCCGCATCAGCCAGCGCTTGCGAGCAGGCCTCTTCCAAATGTTCGAGCAGGCTACCGGAAAGTTGCTGGAGCAGGTGCAAAGGCGTACTGACTGGCTTGTTTCTGGCCGACATGGCTTACCTCCTGGCTGACGAGATTGCGGCTCATACTATGCTTCTGCTGCTACCGCCGCTAGGGCATGTTGACAGTATTGTTTGCGCCGCGTTGCATGCCTGGGCAAAGTTGTTATCTTGCAGCTGCGTGCAAGTGTAGTTCGCGATTAAGTCATTGCAGATATTTACACATTACCGGGCAACAAACGCTGGCATACTTTGCGCTCTTGCAGCAGGAGTCGACCGTGCCCCGTTATCTGATTTTCGGCCTGTATCTTTTGGCGCCCTGCGCCTTCGCCGCCACCGACACTCCCCCCACAAACGACCAGGACCTGGCCTACAGCCTGGGCTCCAGCCTAGGTGAGCGTTTGCGCCAGGAGATGCCGGGTCTGCAACTTGACGCCTTGATAGAGGGCCTGCGCCAGGCTTATCAGGGCCAGCCACCACGCATCGACAAGGCACGCATGCAAGCCATCCTCGCGCAACACGAAGAACAGGCCAATGCGGCAGCGCAACAAGCCGAGTTAGAGCGAGTGCAGAGTGCGGAAAAACGCTTCCTGACCAACGAACGCGCCCGCGCAGGCGTGCACGAACTGGCCGAGGGTGTGCTCTACACCGAGCTGGCCAGCGGCAATGGTGCTCAGCCCAAGGCAGGCGGCAGGGTGCAGGTACGCTATGTGGGGAAATTGCCGGATGGCTCGGTGTTCGACCAGAACCTGCAACCGCAGTGGTTCAGCCTGGGTTCGGTGATAGAGGGTTGGCAGGTGGCGTTGCCGAAGATGAAAGCCGGTGCGAAATGGCGGGTGGTGGTGCCGTCGGCCCAAGCCTACGGCGCGGAAGGTGCAGGTGACTTGATAGCGCCCTACACCCCTCTGGTATTCGAGATCGAGCTGCTGTCGGTAGCCGACTGAAGCAGGCCATCAGGCCTGCACCAGGCCCTCTTCCTTGTGCGCGTTGTGCAGCACTTCGATCAGGCAGTCTTCCAATTCGAAACGCTCGTGCAGCAGGCTACCCAACTTGCGCAGCTTCTCGGCGAAGCGCTCGGTGTCCTTGCACTCCCCTTTCTCGCAATGGTCGTTGAACGCCAGGGCGATCTGGGTACTGTCGTTGATGCGAGGGTTTATCTCTTCGGCCAGCTTGAGCGCCTTCTCGTCACCAAATGCCTTGGCTTCGCTGACCAACTGCTCGCACACCTCAAAATGCCAAGCCGATACATAGTCGACCAGGATCGCGCAGAAATCGCGGTTCTGGAGTTTGTCGGCAAAGGCCGGCTTGGCATCGCGCAGGGCCCGGAAGGCGTGCACCAGCTCCTGGCGCTCCTGCAACCAGCGGTCGATCAGCTTGTGAACCCCACCCCAGCGTTCCTGAGCGTTCTGACAACTATCGAGCATGACGATTCTTCCCTTCTGGGTAGATGCCGCTGCACCTCGCACTACAACCGTGTAGCACAAAGGTGACATCAGCAGAACGGCATCGAGCAGTTGTGTTTTTCAGTGAGCGTGCTGGGAGATTATTCCCGTGCGTGCTGCCCATCAAGGTACGCAGTGGACTAAGTTCATACAAGCGTTTGATGCCCCTGCAGCGGACCACTGGTCGAGCAAAGGCCGAGGCGATTGCTCTGGATCAAGCTTTGCCCAGGTTGCGGAAACGATACGCCAGCAGGCGCGACAGGGGCAGCGAGGCCAGTAGAAGGAACGCTAACAGGCTCCATTCCGGGACGGTCAGGTCGAGAAAGCTCCAGGTGATCGAGACGCAGTCCGCACCGCCCACGAACAGCCACTCCAGGGCCTCTCGCCAGATGTGCCAATTCACCTGCCCCAAGGGCAGTGGACACCCGGCCATGGACGACCACTCCCCCTGCAGCCAGACATGCCGTCCCGCGAGTAGGGCCCCGAACACCGCGAAGGCCAAGGCTGCCGCCTGGTATCGGCGCTCACCGGCAGGCCCCGGCGCATGCACCATGGCGCAAAGGCATACCAATGCGTACAGCGCGAGGACCAGCCGCTGGCTCTGGCAAAGCGGGCAAGGCAGCAGACCGATATGGGTTTCTAGAAGGATCGCCCCCAGCAACGTGGCCAACGACCCAAGCAAGGCGGGAAGAAACAGGGTGCGCAAGCAGGCCAGCGACATGAGCGATGTACGTCCCAATGTAGAAAAGTGGTTTGAAACGTTAGTGGAAACAAGCGCTTTGTTTCAAGACACTACTAATGGGACAACTCCCTGATTAACAAGGAAACTTTTGACCGTGACGTAGGAGAGTTCCTAGCCCTCACTACTAAAAGTCCGATTTCCTACATGACAAATATGAACTTCATACTTCAGCCCGGCTGGCCAACACCATTGGAAGTGCGGGTGCCGGGCTTTCTCCTGAACACCGTCAGACCTTGACACCTTCAGGCAGCGGCAGGGCCAGCAGTCGGGAGTCCAACAGGCCGAGGCCTTCCTGGAACAACTGGTTGCTACGCTCGGTTTCGCCCAACCCAGCCAGCAGACGCGCAAGTTCCGCACAGGTTTCGGGGTTACGCTCCAGGCGCAGGCTGCTCTCGAGATAGTCGCGGGCCTTGCCCCACAGACGGTTCTGCAGGCTCAGGCGACCCAGGGTCAGCAGCAGGCTTGGGTCCTGCGGGTGCTCCTTGAGCCACCCTTCGGCAACTTGCAACTGACGAGCCGGGTCATCACCACGTACCAGGCCATAGAGCCGGGCCAGGTGGCTTTCGTACTGACGCTTGAGCGCCGCGCGCAGCACCTGCTCGGCCTCACCCTGGGCGCCCAGCTGGCGCAATTGTTCGGCGTAGGCCGACACCAGTTGAGGCTCCTGGCGCTGGGCTGAAGTGAGCTGCTGCCAGGCGCGCTCCAGAGCCTGGCGCGCTGCCTGGGGTTCCTCGCCACGGGTAGCCGCCAGTGTCAGGTTCTGACCCCAGGCTCGCTGCTCCAACTCGCTCAATTCGCTTGCCGGAAGCACCTTGCCTTTGCGTAGGTCGGGCAACAGGCGAATCAGCGCCGGCCAGTCGCCACGCTCGCGATACAGGCGCTGCAGCAAGCGCAACACCTGGGCGTTGTGGGGATGACGCTCGTGCATGGCCAGCAGGGTTTCCAGCGCGCCATCGCTGTCGCCCCGGTCCATCTGCAACTGCGCATGGGTCAGGGCAACGGCCAGCTCCGCCTGGGGCTGGCGCTCGAGGGCACGCTCAAGCAGGTTGTCGCTGTCCTCGGTACGCCCTTGCTCGTTGGCCGCACGGGCAGCGCCGAGGTAATAGAGCAGCGGTTGGCGCTCGGCCTCGGCGGCGCGATGCAGATGACGCTGGGCACTTGCCCAACGGCCTTCGGCGAGGTCCAGTTGGCCCTGCTCGATGGCAATACGGGTGCGTCGACCCCGGTTGCGTCGTGACCAGGGGTTCACCACCCCGGTAGATGCCAGTACCAGCCCGACCAGGTATTTCAACAGCAGCAGCGCCAGCACCAACGCCACCAACACCGCCAATGCGGCCCACAGCCCCGACTGGTAGCGGAAGCCGCCGTAGGCGATCAAGACGTAGCCGCTGTGCTTGGCGATAGCGATCCCCAGCCCCGCCGCGATGACGATCGCCAGCACCGCCAGCAGGTAGACACGCTTCATGGCTTGCCCCCTTCGCCCTCGACCGGCAAGTGACGTCGCTGGATGTACGCCTGCACCGCCGCCAGGCTCTCGGCGAGGTCCGGCACCACTACCGAGACGGGCTGTTCGGCCAGGGCGTTGAGGCTGTCGAGCATGGCCTTGCTCTGCGGGTTGTCCACGTTGAAGTTGGCCAGCAACACGCTGCGGGCATCGTCCAGCGCTTGGTTGTAGACTTTTTCCTCGCCATTGAGCGCAGCCCACTGGGCTTGCTCGAGGGTCAGGCTCAGCGCCAGGCGCAACTGGTTCAGCGACTGCCCGGCCAGCAGCGGGCGCACGTTTTCGTCGGCGCCGAACTCGATCTGGAAGTACTTGGAAATTTCCGCCCACCACCGCGACCAGCGGCTGGCGCCATCACCATCGGAGGTCAAGGCGCCCAGGGCGTCGGCGTTGGCCTCGAACTCTGGCGACTGGGCACTGAGCTGCTGGACCTGCTCGCGCTGGGCGGCCAGCTTGAGGAACAGGCCAGTACGGTCTGGCTGCTGGGTGCTGTTGAGCGTTGCCAGGCTGCGGGCCAGTTGCTCGCGCGCAGCGAAGGCGCCGGGGTCGCTTTGCTCACGCAGGATCTCGTCGGCGCCTTCGACAAGCGCCTTGGCGCTGGTGACGTCCTGCAGCGCCGACAAGCGCAGGGTTGCCAGGCGCAACAGATGCTCGGCCTCCGCCAGGCGCCACTCCTTGCGGCTCTCGCCAAGCACGGTCTCAAGGCGCTGGCTCAAGCGCTGCTGGTCGCTTTGCAGCTGCGCCACCAAACGGCGGCGGTCTTCCAGCTCGCTGGCAGGCGGTAGGGTCGCCAGCTGGGTACCGAACTGCTGCTGGCGCTGCTGCAAGGCTTCGGCGCGTTGGCTCAAGGCATCCAGGTGCTCGCCCTGGCCCTGTTCGTTGCCTTGCAGCTGGCGCACCTGCCACGCACCCCAACCGCCAATGGCCACCCCTGCCGCACCGATCAACAGCGCCAACAGTGCCAAGCCATTGCCCGCGCGCTTGGGTGGTTGTGCAACGGTGGCTTGCGCGACGGAGGGCTCCGGCGTATCGCCCGCCGTGGGTCGTTCGTTGTTTGGCAAGACAGTTTCGCTCACGTATCCATCCTATGCATGGGGGCGCCGTCGCAGTCCGCTTGGCGCCTTAAGGGGCAGGTGCAGCGCTACGCTGCACGGCTGCCAGCAAAGCCGTGGCGCTGGCGCCACGGCAATCCACAACCTGTTGGGCACCTGCCGCGCGAGCCTGGGCGGCAACCCGAGGGCTAGGGACGAACAGCGCCAACTGCGCCAGGCGCGGCCAGTCGGCACCCGCCAGTTGCATCAGGTGTTCGAAACCCTGCCCACTGCTGACCACCAGGCCGTTGAGGCGTTCCCCTTCGACCAGACGTACCAGGCTGTCGCGGGGGTACTCTGGCAGGCGACGGCCATAGAGTTCCAGATAATCGACACTAGCACCTTGCTCGGCGAGACGCTCGGCCAGCAGTTCACGACCACCCTGCCCACGCACGATCAACACCCGCGCACCTTGGACGGCAACGGCCTGGCGCAGGGCGGGAAGCGCGAGCAGGGCTTCGCTGTCGTCGCCCTCCTCGGGACAGCGCACCTGCAAGTGCTGGGCCTGGAGGATACATGCCGTCGCCTCGCCCACCGTGAACCAACCCTGGCGCGGCGCAGGCAGGCCAGCTTCGGCCAGCCGCTCGAGCAACACGCGGGCCGCCGGCTTGCTGACCACTATGATCGCCTGGTACTGCGCAAGCGCGGCCAAGCGTTGTTGCTGCGCCGCATCCAGGCCCAGCGGCTCGATCGCCAGCAGCGGCAGGCTATAGCTGCAAATGCCGACAGCGGCCAGCTGTTGCGCCAGTGCCGCGCACTCCTCGGCGGGACGTGTCAGCAACAGGCGCCAGCTACTCACGGGTGCCCGGCCTCGCCGTAGACTTCCTTGAGAATCGCCTCTGCCCCCTGATCGAGCAGGTCTTCGGCGACCTGCACACCGAGGGCTTCGGCATTGCTGCGGGCGGCCCGCGCCTCGGCCACCAGCAGCGTGCCGCCACTGGGCTGACCGACCAGGCCACGCAGCCACAACTGCTCGCCTTCGAGCACCGCATAGCTGGCGATCGGCACTTGGCAGCCGCCGTTCAGGCGCTTGTTCAAGGCACGCTCGGCCACTACCCGGTCGGAGGTGTCTTTGTGGTTGAGGGGGGCCAGCAGAGCGTGGATCTCGAGGTCGGCGCTGCGGCATTCGATACCGACGGCACCCTGCCCGCCCGCCGGCAGGCTGTCGTCGACACTGATGCTGGAGGTGATGCGCTGTTCGAAACCGAGGCGAATCAGGCCCGCTGCGGCAAGGATGATAGCGTCGTACTCGCCGGCATCGAGCTTGGCCAGGCGGGTATTGACGTTGCCGCGCAGGAAGCGGATTTCCAGGTCCGGGCGGCGCGCCAGCAACTGCGCCTGGCGCCGCAGGCTGGAGGTGCCGACGATGCTGCCGGCCGGCAGCGCATCGAGGCTGGCGAAGCGGTTGGAAACGAACGCATCGCGTGGGTCTTCGCGCTCGCAGATGCAATACAGGCCCAGGCCTTCGGGGAAGTCCATGGGCACGTCTTTCATCGAATGCACGGCGATATCGGCTTCGTTCTCCAGCAGGGCTGTTTCCAGTTCCTTGACGAACAAGCCCTTGCCACCAATTTTCGCCAGCGGCGCATCGAGCAGCTTGTCGCCGCGGCTGACCATCGGCACCAGGGTCACGACCAGGCCCGGGTGGGCCTGCTCAAGGCGCGCCTTGACATGTTCGGCCTGCCAGAGAGCCAAGGCACTTTTACGGGTGGCAATGCGGATTTCGCGAGTGGACATGAAACGCCCCGAAGCAGAGAAATGCCGCCGATGATAACAGCTACGGCGGCATTACCAGCAGGCCTGGGTCAAGGAAGGCTGCGTGTACGCTGCAGCCTCAGAGCGCCTGCATCATCTTGCGCACCCCGGCCACATGCCGTCGGCTGACGGTCAGGGCGTCGCCTTCGAGTCCCTTGAGGAACAGCTGGAAATGCCCCAGCGGCGTACGTTGCAGGCGTTCGATGCGCTCGCGGGCGACCAGTGCGTTGCGATGGATACGCACGAAGCGTTCGCCGAACTCGTCCTCCAGCGCCTTGAGCGGCTCGTCGAGCAGCACCTCGCCGGCCTCATGGCGCAAGGTGACGTACTTGTGGTCGGCGATGAAGTAGATCACCTGGGGCAAGGGGATCAGCTCGATGCCCTTGCGCGTTCGTGCGCTGATGTGGCTGCGCGGCCCCGTGCCGCTGTCGCCGGCTGGGCTGGTCAGCGCCGACAGCAGGCCACGACTGGGCTTGTCGGCCTTGCGCAAGGCGTCGCGCAGCGCCTGGGGCTGGACCGGCTTGGCCACATGGCTCAGCGGGCTGTCCTTGAACTGGGGCTGCTGTTGGTCCTCGATGCAGAACACCACGGCTGGCGCCGCCTCACGCTCGCAAAGGCGTGCTGCCACCTGCAGGCCATCCAGGCCCACCATGCCGATATCCAGCAGGACCACGTCCGGCTTCAGGCTTTCGATCAGGGCCAGGGCCTCATCGCCGTTGGTGGCGCTGGGCTCCAGCACGGTGTAGCCCTCCAGCTCGCCGAGCATGCGGCTCAGGCGGTCGCGGGCTTGGGGTTCATCATCAACGATCAGGACATTCATAATGGTGCTGGATTCCTGAGTGAGTCTCGCACGGGTTAGCACGTAGACAGGAGTCGGTCGACCGTTATCGCGGTCAGGCTTACAGACCCATGCGAAGGCCAAAGATTCAGTGGCCTGACAGAACACTGCCAGCCCTTTGTCCAACTGTAGACGGTCCGTGGAACACTGCCGTTCAATCGGTGAATATCATCATGCCCTGCGACGCCAATGGTTTTTCGGCGGTTTCCGGCGACCAGCGCCCTGCGGCGGCGGCCCCAACCCTGCTATGATCGGCGCCACTTTTTTCGTTCACGCCTGCTACGAGTGAATCCATGAGCACCGACAAGACCAATCAGTCCTGGGGCGGCCGCTTCAGTGAGCCCGTCGACGCCTTCGTCGCCCGTTTCACCGCCTCGGTCGACTTCGACAAGCGCCTGTACCGCCACGACATCATGGGTTCGATCGCCCACGCCACCATGCTGGCGCAGGTCGGCGTGCTCAGCGACGCCGAGCGCGATGCGATCGTCGATGGCCTGAATACCATCCAGGGTGAAATCGAGGCCGGCAAGTTCGACTGGCGCGTCGACCTCGAAGACGTGCACATGAACATCGAAGCACGCCTGACCGACCGCATCGGCATCACCGGCAAGAAGCTGCACACCGGCCGCAGCCGCAACGACCAGGTCGCCACGGATATCCGCCTATGGCTGCGCGACGAGATCGACCTGATCCTCGGCGAAATCACCCGCCTGCAGAAGGGCCTGCTGGAGCAGGCCGAGCGCGAAGCCGAGACCATCATGCCCGGTTTCACCCACCTGCAGACCGCCCAGCCAGTGACCTTCGGTCACCACCTGCTGGCCTGGTTCGAAATGCTCAGCCGCGACTACGAGCGCCTGGTCGACTGCCGCAAGCGCACCAACCGCATGCCCCTGGGCAGCGCAGCGCTGGCCGGCACCACCTACCCGATCGACCGTGAGCTGACCTGCAAGCTGCTGGGCTTCGAGGCGGTGGCCGGCAATTCGCTGGACGGCGTCTCCGACCGTGACTTCGCCATCGAATTCTGCGCCGCCGCAAGCCTGGCGATGATGCACCTGTCGCGCTTCTCCGAAGAACTGGTGCTGTGGACCAGCGCGCAGTTCCAGTTCATCGACCTGCCCGACCGTTTCTGCACCGGCAGCTCGATCATGCCGCAGAAGAAGAACCCGGACGTACCGGAGCTGGTACGCGGCAAGAGTGGCCGCGTGTTCGGCGCGCTCACCGGCCTGCTGACCCTGATGAAAGGCCAGCCGCTGGCCTACAACAAGGACAACCAGGAAGACAAGGAACCGCTGTTCGATGCCGCCGATACCCTGCGCGACTCGCTACGCGCTTTCGCCGACATGATCCCGGCGATCAAGCCCAAGCACGCCATCATGCGCGAAGCGGCCCTGCGCGGTTTCTCCACCGCCACCGACCTGGCCGACTACCTGGTGCGCCGTGGCCTGCCGTTCCGCGACTGCCACGAGATCGTCGGCCATGCGGTGAAGTACGGCGTGGACACCGGCAAGGACCTGGCCGAGATGAGCCTGGACGAACTGCGCCAGTTCAGCGACCAGATCGAGCAGGACGTGTTCGCCGTGCTCACCCTGGAAGGCTCGGTCAACGCCCGTAACCACATCGGCGGTACCGCTCCGGCGCAAGTGCGCGCGGCAGTGGTGCGCGGCCAGGCCCTGCTGGCCTCGCGTTAAGCCGTCGCAACGCGGGCACCGGCTTCGCCGGTGTTCGCGGGCTCCCCGCCGGTTTCAAGCGTGCTCAGCGGGCCTGCCGGGGCGCCGAACCGCGGCCCCTCGCCAGATCAACGCTTGTTCTTGATCATCTCCATGAACATCGGCATCTGCGCCTCTTTGTCGGCTTCGATGCGCACCACGTTCGGATTGTCCTTCAGCAACTCGAGCAACGCCCTCGCCTGGGGGAAGTCCGCCAGGAAATCCACGCTCATCACCCTCTTGCCCACTGCCGCGGCCAGGTCGACCGAGAAGCGGAACATCAGGTCGGCGAGAGTGAGCTGCTCACCTGCCACGTAGGGCGCGAAGCGGCCATTGCGCTTTAGGGTGGCAAAGCCCGCCAGCAAGTCGCTGCGCGCCTTTTCCTTGACCAGCGGTTCCACCGCCGTGCCAAAGAATGCCTCGGCGTAGCAGGTACGCGCGGGCAGCTCGATGTACAGTTCCACTTCCTTGAGCAGCTCGCGCACCTTGGCCCGCTCGAAAGGGTCGGCCGGCAGCAGCGGCTTGCCGGGCTGGGTCTGCTCGATGTACTCGAGGATCACGCACGTCTCGCTAAGGTACTGGCCGTCCTCGGTCTGCAACACCGGCACCTTGCCGCGCGGGCTGATGGCCAGGGCCTCGGGCGTCTGCCCGGCGAGAAACAGCACTTCCTCGAAGGGCAGGCCCTTTTCCAGCAACGCCAGCTTGACCATGTTGTAGTAGTTGCTGACCGCGAATCCATGAAGCTTGAGCATGTGTGACAGCCTCCAGGCCGTGTGGGGATGGCCCGGCTGTTATAGCCCGCAGCCTGCGCCTTGGCCAGTGACATCCACCCGGTCGATGACCGGGCATTGCCACCGCAGGCATGGCACACTGTGCGCCCCACCCCAGGAGCGACGCCATGAGCGAACACGACGAGATCGACAACGACGACGATGAAGCCTTCGCCGAGGCGACCCTGACCCAGGCCATCGAGAACCAGATCGAGAACGGCGAGCCGCCTGCCGCCAAAGCCACCTTCAACAAGCTGACGCTGGTCGGCTACGAGCGCGAGGACATCCTAAACCTGATGGCCCACGTGCTGGCCATCGAGATCGACGCCATGCTCAGCGAAGACCGCCCGTTCAATGGCGAGTGGTACGAGAACGCCCTGCGCGCGCTGCCCGAATTGCCGCCTGAGGCAAATCAAGGCGACGACGACGAAGCCTGACTACACTCCTGACTTCCATCCTTGTCTGGAAGTCAGGAGTCACCCTATGTCGTTCCCCCCCGAACTGATCGCCGAACTGGAAGTGCTCGCCCTGTTCAACCTCGACAGCCACCAGGAAGGCATCAAGGTCCACAGCAACGCCTCGCCAGCCCTGATCGCCGCTGCAAAACGCCTGCATGAAAAGCAACTCACCGACCAGCCGGACGGCGGCTACCTCACCAGCCTGGGGCTGGACGCGGCGCAGAGCGTGCAGCAGTTGCTGACCATTCTGAAAAACACCGAAACCGCGTAACACCACGCTGGCTGCGCACCACCATGCCCCCGCAGGAGCGGGCAAGTCCGCTCCTGCAGGGGCTGTATCATCCTCGCGGTTGTGGGTCGCGCATGCACGGGCAAAAGGACGCTGGGAAAATGGCGTCAAAATGCCATTCCCCTCTTATCCACCCTTCCCACTCAGGCTAAACTCGCCAGTGCTTCCCTGGCCCGCCCGAGCACCCCATGAACCACCCCCATGAAATCCGCCCCGACCTGGATGAAGGCATCGACCGCAAGGTGCTGGCGACCTTGCGCAAACGTTTTCTGCGCCTTAACCAGGGACGCATGGCGCGGGCCATGGAGGGGCTTTCCAGCCGCCAGCAGCAGGTGCTGACGCTGCTGCCACTGTTCTTTCACGTCAACCACCCGCTGCTGCCCGGCTACGTCTCGGGCGCCACCCCGGCCGGGGTGTCGAACTACGAACCCGATGCCGAGCTGCTGGCCGAAGCCCAGCGCCTGACCCGCTCGTTCACCTACAAGACGCGCCATGGCAACACGACAAGGCCGATCCACGGTCTGTTCCTGATCGGCAGCCTCGGCACCCTGGCCCAGGCCGAGCAGAGCGACATGGACCTGTGGGTGTGCCACGCGCCGGGCCTGGGTGAAGCGGCCCTGGCCGAGTTGCGCCGCAAGTGCCAGCTGCTGGAAGCCTGGGCCGCCAGCCTGGGGGCCGAGGCGCATTTCTTCCTGATCGAGCCACAGGGTTTCGTGCAGGGCGAGCGCGACGGCCAGCTCAGTTCCGACGACTGCGGCACGACCCAGCACTTCCTGTTGCTCGACGAGTTCTATCGCACGGCGATCTGGCTGGCCGGGCGCACACCGCTGTGGTGGCTGGTGCCGGTCTACGAAGAGCACAATTACCAGGCCTACACCGAGACGTTGCTGAGCAAGCGCTTCATCCGCGCCAGCGACGCCCTGGACCTCGGCCACCTCGCCCATATTCCGCCCGGCGAGTTCGTCGGCGCGGGGCTATGGCAGCTGTTCAAAGGTATCGACTCGCCCTACAAGTCGTTGCTCAAGCTGCTGCTGACCGAGGTGTACGCCAGCGAGCACCCGCAGGTGCGCTGCCTGAGCCTGGACTACAAGCGTGCGGTGTTCGCCAACCGCCTGGAGCTCGACGAGCTCGACCCCTACGTGATGGTCTACCGGCGCATCGAGCAGTACCTGCAACGCCGTGGCGAAACCGCGCGCCTGGAGCTGGTGCGCCGCAGCCTGTACCTGAAGGTGAACAAGAAGCTCAGCGGCCTGGGCCGTGCGCGCAGCGGTGGCTGGCAGCGTGATTTGCTGGAGCGCCTGACCACCGAGTGGGGCTGGGACGACCGCCAGCTGGCCCTGCTCGACAGCCGCAGCCAATGGAAAGTGCGCCAGGTGGCACTGGAGCGCCGCGAGCTGGTGGCCGAGCTCAACCACAGCTATCGCTTCCTCGGCCAGTTCGCCCGCAACCAGGACGCCAGCAGCCGCGCCGACCAGCGCGACCTCAATGTGCTGGGCCGGCGCCTGTACGCAGCGTTCGAACGCCGGGCCGGCAAGATCGAAGTGATCAACCCTGGCATTGCCCCGGACGTCGCCGAAGACACCGTGACCCTGGTGCAGTCGCCCAACCGAAAGGAGCCCGGCACCCATCACTGGGGGCTGTACAACGGCAACCTCGGGGTTCACGAATGGGAGCACTTCAACCCGATCAAGCGCAGCCGCGAACTGCTCGAACTGTTGGCCTGGGCGCACCGCAACGGGGTCATCGACAGCAGCACCCGCCTGGCCTTGCATCCTGGGGTCAGCGACCTGACCGAGTTCGAACTGTTCAACCTGCTGGGCAGCCTGCAGTTGAGCATTCCCTTGCCGCTGGAAACGGTCAGCGAGGTGCGTCTGCTGCAACCCAGCGTGGCCGACGAGATCCTGCTGCTGGTCAACGTGGGGGTCGACCCGCTGCGCCATCACCGCGACCTGAATATCCTCATGACCACCGAGCGCACCGACTCGCTGAGTTATGCCGGGGTGCGCGAGAACCTGGTGCTGACCCTCGACCAGGTCACCCTCAACAGCTGGAACGAAGTGCTGGTGCAGCGCTACGACGGCGAGCATGCGCTGCTGCGCTGCCTGCGCGACTTCCTCAACAGCCTCGGCCAGCGCACGCACCGGCCGCGGGTGCGGGTACGCTGCTTCTGCCACAACCGCGCGCAGGCCATCGCGCTGCGGGTCGAGGACATCTTCGATACCTTGCAACTGCTGCTCGACCAAGGCCTGAACCACCGCTACCTGCTGCAAGTGGCGCAGCACACCCATGTGCTGGAGCTGCTACCAGGCCAGGTCGGCCTGACCACCCTCGAAGGCCACGATGCAGTACTGGCGCACTTGGGCCAGGAGCGCAGCCAGTACAGCCCCCTGCACCTGGATAGCAACGCCCTGCAGGACCACGACCTGCCGCTGGTGCTTGAACAGGGCCAGCCACAGTGCATCCAGGTGTTCTACCGGCTCTTCGAAGGTTGGGCCGACCTCTATGTGCTGGATGAATACAACGCACTGTGGCAGCAGCGCCTGCCGCTGCATGACGAAGCGCACCTGTTGCTACCCCTGCAACGCTTCCTGCAATCGGTGCTGGTGCGCCACGCTGCGCAGCTGCCGCTGGAAAGCCTGCAACAGACCTCGCCCGACATCTTCTACTACCAGTTGCTACCCAGCGGCACCGGCAAGGCGCGCAGCCTGGAGGCAAGGCCGACGCCGCTGGTCGATGGCGACCACTCCTACTACGAAGTCCAGGCGATCGTGCAGGCGGGTACAGGGGACGAGGTGCACGTCACCCTGTATTGCGACCAGCTGGAGTTTTCCGAACTGGAGCATGGCGACCAGCTGTACACCGTGGTGGCCCGGCAGATCCTGCGCCAGCGCAGCGGTGCCGACAGCTACCGCTGCTACATCACCGACCTGGACCTGTCCGAGGTGCTGGGCGACGAGCGCGGCTCGACGGTGCGCTACCTACGCTACAAGCGCGAGCTGGAGCAGGCGTTGAACGATGGGTTGGAGCAGTTGCAGGCCACTCTGGAGCCCTGACCCTGGGAGCGCGCAGCAGCCCCGAGGCAATCACAGGTCGAAATCCCCCGCCGCCTCCGGCTGGTACTCCACCTCCAGCAACCTCAGCTTGAGGGTCTTGCCACCCGGCGCCGGCCAGTCGATCTGATCGCCCACCGACAACCCCAGCAGCGCACAGCCGATCGGCGCCAGGATCGACACATTGCCCTCCACCCCCGCGTCCTTGGGGTAGACCAGGGTCAGGAGGTAGTCCGTGCCGCTGGCCTCTTCACGGCAGTGCACCCGCGAATTCATGGTTACCACGCGTGCCGGCACCTCCTCGTGCCCCACCACCTGTTCGGCGCGATCCAGCTCGCCTTGCAGCGCAAGCACGCCGGGGGTGCTCTCGTCGAGGCTGTCGAGCAGGCGCTCCAGGCGCTGCACGTCCAGGCGAGTGAGAATGAGGGAAGGCTTGGCGCTCATGATTCGGTCAGACTCCATTCAGCAAACGATTTTCAGGCGATAGATAAAGCAAAACCCCGCCCAAGGGCGGGGTTTGCGAATGCTTTCGGCGATGCCGATGCCAGGCCGACACTAACACAGCGGGGCAAATACTCAAGCCCGTGGCATCGATGCCCGCAGCGCCTGCGCCTCGTGACAGATCTGCCTGCGCCGCTGGTCGTCGGCGGCGCGCCACTCGCGAATATGCTCGACGTGGCGGAAACAGCCGGTGCACACCTTGTGCTCATCGAGTCGACACACGCTGATGCAGGGCGATGGCACCGCCGGGCTGACGTTGCTGTACAGCGGCTTGGCCGGCCGGGGTTGCTGGCTCATCTCAGATCTCGTCGAAGTCCAGCTTTTCGCCGGCACGTTCCCAGACGATCCGCTCCAGCATCTCGCCCAGCAGCTCCTCGCTCTTCTCGCATACCCACTTGCCCGACTCGTCGTCGTAGTCGAAGTGGAAGCCACCCGAACGGTCGGCCAGCCACAACTGGCGCAGGGGCTCCTGGCGGCTGAAGATCAGTTGGCTGCCGTTGTCGAACTTGACGGTCAGCACACCGGCGGAGTTCTCCATATCCAGGTCCAGCCCACTCTCGTCGAACAGGTCTTCCAGGGCCTGCTGGGTGGTATCGACCAGATCATGGAAACGCGCTTCGCTCAAACTCATTGCAGGAACCTCGAAATTGGCTGCACACACGCAAGCCGGGCACGATACGGACGCTTGGCGTTGAATGCAAAGGTTACGACGGGGCGGGCATGAGTACTTGAGGATAGACCCTCGCGCCCCGCCGGGCGGGCCGCCCCTTGCATAGGCAAGCTGCCGGTCGCTCGGTATACTCGGCGCAATACTGCATATTTCAAAGGATTTCACCCCAATGAAGCGCCTGATTTCCTCCCTCGCGGCGCTGGTCGCGGTTGCCTGCCTCGTTTCGGCCTGCGGTCAGAAAGGCCCCCTGTACCTGCCTGAAGACGGCAAGGACGGCAAAGCCCGCAAGTCGTCGCAGCACCAGCACCAGCACGCTCAACCGGCCGCGCAACCTGCGCCGGCGCAAGACGAGCCCGAGCAGTCGCCAGCGCAGTAAGGAAATCCCATGGATGCATTCAACTACCGCGACGCTGAACTGTTCGCGGAAGGCGTGGCCCTGTCGGCCATCGCCGAGCGCTTCGGCACACCCACCTACGTGTACTCGCGTGCCCACATCGAGGCCCAGTACCGCAGCTACGCCGACGCCCTCGAAGGAACCGAAAGCCTGGTGTGCTTCGCGGTCAAGGCCAACTCCAACCTGGGCGTGCTGAACGTCCTGGCGCGCCTGGGCGCGGGCTTCGACATCGTTTCCGGCGGCGAGCTGGAGCGGGTACTGGCCGCCGGTGGCCGCGCCGACCGCGTGGTGTTCTCCGGCGTCGGCAAGACCCGCGAAGACATGCGTCGCGCCCTGGAAGTGGGCGTGCACTGCTTCAACGTCGAGTCCACCGACGAACTGGAGCGCCTGCAGGTAGTGGCCGCCGAGATGGGCAAGGTGGCCCCGGTCTCGCTGCGTGTGAACCCGGACGTCGATGCTGGCACCCATCCGTACATCTCCACGGGCCTTAAAGAAAACAAATTCGGCATCGCCATCGCCGATGCCGAAGCCATCTACGTGCGCGCCGCACAGCTGCCGAACCTGGACGTGATCGGCGTCGACTGCCATATCGGCTCGCAGCTGACCACCGTCGCCCCGTTCCTCGATGCCCTCGACCGCTTGCTGGACCTGGTCGACCGCCTCGCCGATTGCGGCATCCATCTGCGCCATCTGGACCTCGGCGGCGGGGTCGGCGTGCGCTATCGCGACGAGCAACCGCCGCTGGTAGCCGACTACATCAAGGCCATCCGCGAGCGCGTGGGCGAGCGCGACCTGGCGCTGGTGTTCGAGCCGGGCCGCTACATCGTGGCCAATGCCGGCGTGCTGCTGACCCGCGTGGAGTACCTCAAGCATACCGAGCACAAGGACTTCGCCATCGTCGATGCAGCCATGAACGACCTGATCCGCCCAGCCCTGTACCAGGCCTGGATGGGTGTCAGCGCGGTCAAGCCACGCGAAGGCCAGGGCCGTACCTACGACCTGGTCGGGCCGATCTGCGAGACCGGCGACTTCCTGGCCAAGGAGCGCGAGCTGAACCTGGCCGAGGGTGACCTGCTGGCCGTGCAGTCCGCAGGCGCCTATGGTTTCGTCATGAGCTCGAACTACAACACCCGTGGCCGCTGCGCCGAGGTGCTGGTCGATGGCGACCAGGCCTTCGAAGTGCGCCGCCGCGAGACCATTGCCGAACTGTTCGCCGGCGAAAGCCTGCTGCCGGAGTGAACCCATGCTGCTGCGTTTCACCAAGATGCACGGGCTGGGCAACGACTTCATGGTCCTCGACCTGGTCAGCCAGCACGCGCACATCCAGCCCAAGCATGCCAAGCAATGGGGTGACCGCCACACCGGCATCGGCTTCGACCAACTGCTGATCGTCGAGGCGCCGAACAACCCGGAAGTGGACTTCCGCTACCGCATCTTCAACGCCGATGGCTCGGAAGTTG
Organism: Pseudomonas sp. LS_2; assembly: GCF_042709235.1. Classification (NCBI taxonomy): domain Bacteria; kingdom Pseudomonadati; phylum Pseudomonadota; class Gammaproteobacteria; order Pseudomonadales; family Pseudomonadaceae; genus Pseudomonas; species Pseudomonas sp. LS_2. Next base: position 120,103 of record NZ_JAVAYC010000014.1, read on the forward strand.
AGCAGTGCGGCAACGGGGCACGCTGCTTCGCGCGCTTCGTGCTGGACAAGCGCCTGACCGCGAAGAAGCGTATTCGCGTGGAAACCAAGGGCGGCATCATCGTGCTGGACGTGCAGAACGACGGCCAGGTCTGTGTCGACATGGGCCCACCGCGCTTCCTGCCGGCCGAGATCCCCTTTGTCGCCGACGAGCAGGCCGAAAGCTACGACCTGGAGCTCGACGGCCAGGTCTACCCGATCGCCGCGGTGTCCATGGGCAACCCGCACTCGGTGCTGCGCGTCGATGACGTGCAGACCGCCCCGGTTCACCAGCTGGGCCCGAAGATCGAACACCACCCCCGCTTCCCGCAGCGGGTCAATGCCGGCTTCATCCAGGTGGTCGACCGCCATCGCGCCAACCTGCGGGTATGGGAGCGTGGCGCTGGCGAGACCCTGGCTTGCGGTACTGGCGCCTGCGCCGCTGCCGTGGCGGCCATCAGCCAAGGCTGGATGGACTCGCCGGTGATCATCGACCTGCCCGGTGGTCGTCTGACCATCGAGTGGGGCGGCCCCGGCAAGCCAGTATTGATGACCGGCCCCGCCGTACGCGTCTACGAAGGACAGGTTCGTCTCTAAGCGAGTAACCGCCATGACCGATCAGCCACAGGCTCTACCCCAGCACGCCACCGACCTCGACGACGAGGCGGTGGTCGCCTACCTGCGCGCCCGCCCGACCTTCTTCGCCGAACATGACGAGCTGCTGATCGAGCAGCGCATCCCGCACCAGCGCGGTGACAGCGTGTCGTTGGTGGAACGCCAGCTGCAGCTGCTGCGCGAACGCAACATCGAGATGCGTCACCGCCTTTCGCAGTTGATGGACGTCGCCCGGGACAACGACCGGCTGTTCGACAAGACCCGCCGGTTGATCCTCGACCTGCTCGATGCGAGCACACTGGAAGAGGTGGTCATGGCAGTGGAAGACAGCCTGCGCCAGGAATTCCAGGTGCCGTTCGTCAGCTTGATCCTGTTCGGAGACAACGCCGCGCCGGTCGGCCGCTGGGTCAGCAACGCCGAAGCGCAGCAGGCCATCGGCGGCCTGTTGGGCAGCGGCAAGACCGTCAGCGGCAATCTGCGCGAGCACGAGCTGGTGTTCCTGTTCGGCGACGAACACCAGGAGGTCGGCTCCAGTGCCGTCGCCTCCCTGGAGCACCAAGGCCTGCACGGCGTGCTGGCGATCGGCAGCCGCGACCCGCAGCACTACAAGAGCAGCGTCGGCACCTTGTTCCTCGGCTATATCGCCGAAGTCCTCGGCCGCGTCGTCCCGCGCCTGACCCAGACCCTGCGTTCGGTGCGCTGATGGAACGCCAGCTGGAAGCTTATTGCGCGCACCTGCGCAATGAGCGCCAGGTGTCCGACCACACCCTGCTGGCCTACCGCCGCGACCTGGAGAAGGTCATCGAGTTCTGCAATGCCCAGGGCATTGCCGGCTGGGCCGCGCTGCAAGTCCAGCAACTGCGCCAGCTGGTGGCCCGCCAGCATCATCACGGGCAGTCTTCGCGCAGCCTGGCGCGCCTGCTGTCAGCGGTGCGCGGCTTGTATCGCTACCTCAACCGTGAGGGCCTGTGCAGCCACGACCCGGCCAACGGCCTGAGCCCGCCCAAGGGCGAGCGCCGCCTGCCCAAGGTGCTGGACACCGACCGCGCGCTGCAACTGCTGGACGGCGGCGTCGACGATGACTTCATCGCCCGCCGCGACCAGGCGATCCTCGAACTGTTCTACTCCTCGGGCCTGCGTCTGTCGGAACTGACCAACCTCGACCTGGAGCAGCTAGACCTCGCAGGCGGCCTGGTGCAGGTACAGGGCAAGGGCAGCAAGACCCGCGTCCTGCCTGTGGGGCGCAAGGCCCGCGAGGCGTTGCAGGCCTGGCTGAAGGTGCGTGGCATCAGCGCGCCGCGCGACAACGCCGTGTTCCTCTCGCGCCAGGGCAAGCGCCTCGGCCCACGGGCCATCCAACTGCGCGTCAAGGCCGCTGGCGAGCGCGAGCTTGGGCAGCACCTGCACCCGCACATGCTTCGCCATTCCTTCGCCAGCCACTTGCTGGAGTCGTCCCAGGACCTGCGCGCCGTGCAGGAGATGCTTGGCCATGCCGACATCAGCACCACGCAGATCTACACCCACCTGGACTTCCAGCACCTGGCCGCGGTGTACGACAGCGCCCACCCCCGGGCCAAACGCAGCAAGGGCACCGAATAGATGAGCATCAAGCTGATTACCTTCGACCTGGACGACACCTTGTGGGACACCGCGCCGGTGATCGCCAGCGCGGAAATCGTCCTGCGCGACTGGCTCGCGGCCAACGCCCCGAGCCTTGGCGGCGTGCCGGTCGAGCACCTGTATGGCATACGCGAGCGCCTGGTGCAGGCGGAGCCTGGCCTGAAGCACCGCATCAGCGCGCTGCGCCGCCGCGTGCTGTTCCACGCCCTGGAGGAAGTCGGCTACAGCGAGAAGCACGCGCAGGAGCTGGCCAACGAGGGCTTCGAAGTGTTCCTGCATGCGCGGCACCAGGTGGAAGTGTTCCCGGAGGTGCAGCCGGTACTGGAGATCCTGCGCCATCAGTACACCCTGGGCGTGGTCACCAATGGCAATGCCGACGTGCGCCGCCTGGGCCTGGCGGACTACTTCCGCTTCGCCCTGTGCGCCGAGGACCTAGGGGTTGGCAAACCAGACCCGGCGCCCTTCCTGGAAGCGCTGCGCCAGGGCAATGTGCAAGCCGATGCCGCGGTGCACATTGGCGACCACCCCGGTGATGACATCGCCGGCGCCCAGCGTGCCGGGCTGCGAGCGGTGTGGTTCAACCCCCAGGGCAAGGCCTGGGCTGGCGAGCAGGCGCCGGATGCCGAGATACAGCGCCTGTCGCAGTTGCCGGATGTACTGGCTCGCTGGCGCTGATAGCACCGCGGGGGAAAGAAAATTCACGCTTTTTTCCTAGCGCCCACAAAAAAGCCCGCAGCGACGGCGGGCTTTCTTGCATTCAAACACTCAGATAGGACGGCTGCCGTACTTGTTGTCCGGCTTCTTGGGCGGGTCGGCGACCACGTTGGCCTCGACCTCTTGCACCTTGCCGCCGCGCGAGAGGAACTCCTCCATCGCCTTGGCCAGGGCATCACGCTCTTTCTGCTTGGCTTCCATGCTCGGCATCTCGTCTACCGAGACAGCTGCCTTGGACTTACCCTTGGCAGCAGGTGCCGGGCTGTCGTCCTCGCCAGCGTCTTCCACGCCGTCGTCAGCCGCAGCTTCCAAACCCTCGTCGCCCTCGTCCTCGTCGCCTACCTCGAGGTCGTCGTTTTCCAGATCGTCGTCGCTCATGTTCTACCTCATGACTTGCGAAAAGCAGGTTAGTTATAGACCAGTGCAGCCGTAGACCGGCGGCTTCTGGTGAAAATTCAACTGGCCGTGGGTTGGCCACTGCCCTGGATGTCCGACTCCTGGTGAGAGCCCTCCACCCTGCAGGCCCTCGCTCCTGGCTGGACCTGACGAAATCTTTTTTTTGGCACCGCTGCTGGCGTTACGCTACTGGCAAGCCTAGCAAAGCGTAGCGAAGTGTGCGGACAGCATGTCAAACACCCTTCGGCGCGCATTCTAGCGCGCTCGCGGAAAAAGCAAAGCACCACAAACACCCGTTGCACTGTAAGTTTTCTGCAGACAACGCGAACGTGCCGGATTAACCGTTTGCCCTCCGGAAAACGCCTGGAAAAAAGGCGAGTTCGCACCTTTTTCCAGTTTTCCGACAGGCAAAAAAATGCCCAGCAACGGCTGGGCATTTTTTGGCACTACGGCTTGATTACAGGTTGTAACCACGCTCGTTGTGCTGAGCCAGGTCGAGGCCGACCGACTCTTCTTCATCGCTGACACGCAGGCCCATCACCATATCCAGCACCTTGAGGATCACGTAGGTGACGATACCGGTGTAGACGACGGTGAAGATCACGCCCTTGGCCTGTACCCAGACCTGTGCGCCGATGTCTTCGACGGTGCCGAAGCCACCCAGCACAGGGGCTGCGAACACGCCGGTGAGCAGTGCGCCGACGATGCCGCCGATGCCGTGCACGCCGAAGGCGTCGAGGGAGTCGTCATAGCCGAGCTTGCGCTTGAGGCTGGTGGCGCAGAAGTAGCAGATCACGCCCGAAGCCAGACCGATCACCAGGGCGCCCATCGGGCCGACCGTGCCGGCAGCCGGGGTAATGGCCACCAGACCCGCGACGACGCCGGAGGCGATGCCCAGGGCGCTTGGCTTGCCGTGACCGATCCACTCGGCGAACATCCAGCCCAGCGCAGCGGCGGCCGTAGCGATCTGGGTGACCAGCATGGCCATGCCCGCAGTGCCGTTGGCAGCAGCGGCGGAGCCTGCGTTGAAGCCGAACCAGCCGACCCACAGCATGGCCGCGCCGATCAGGGTGTAGCCCAGGTTGTGCGGGGCCATCGGGGTGGTGGGGTAGCCTTTGCGCTTGCCCAGCACCAGGCACGCCACCAGGCCTGCGATACCGGCGTTGATGTGCACCACGGTGCCGCCAGCGAAGTCCAGCACGCCCCAATCCCACATCAGCGCACCGTCACCGCTCCAGACCATGTGCGCGATCGGCGCATAGACCAGGGTGAACCAGACGGCCATGAAGATCAGCATGGCGGAGAACTTCATGCGCTCGGCGAAGGCACCGACGATCAGCGCCGGGGTGATGATGGCGAAGGTCATCTGGAAGACGATGAACACCGCTTCGGGGAACAGTGCAGCGGCGGAGGTCAGGCCAGACGGCGTTACGCCGCTGAGGAAGGCCTTGGAGAAGCCGCCGACGAAGGAACTGAAGTTGAGGACGCCCTTCTCCATACCAGTGGTATCGAAGGCCATGCTGTAGCCGTAGACGACCCACAGGATGCTGATGAGGCCAGTGATGGCGAAGCACTGCATCATCACCGACAGGACGTTCTTGGAACGCACCATGCCGCCGTAGAACAGGGCCAGGCCCGGGACGGTCATGAACAGCACCAATGCCGTTGCGGTGAGCATCCAGGCGGTGTCGCCGGAGTTCAGCACAGGGGCAGCGGCTTCCTCTGCCAGGGCCAGGCCGGGCATTACGAGGGACAATAGGGCTCCGAGCCCTGCGATCTTACGCAGAGTCATGTTGTTTTCTCCTGGGGCGCGTTGGGTTTGGTGAGGCTTTTGCTTAGATCGCGTCGGTATCGGTTTCGCCGGTACGGATGCGGATCGCCTGCTCCAGATTGACCACGAAGATCTTGCCGTCACCGATCTTGCCGGTGTTGGCAGCCTTGGTGATGGCGTCGATCACGGCGTCGAGCTTGTCGTCCGCGATGGCGACATCGATCTTCACCTTGGGCAGGAAGTCGACGACGTACTCGGCGCCACGGTACAGCTCGGTGTGGCCCTTCTGACGGCCGAAGCCCTTGACCTCGGTCACGGTGATGCCCTGCACGCCGATATCCGACAGCGACTCGCGCACGTCGTCCAGCTTGAACGGCTTGATGATGGCAGTGACTAGCTTCATGAAACTTTCTCCCGATTTGATGGACTTGCCCCAGGAAAACAAACCCGTCTCAAGTCTAAGCGCAGCGCCTGGCTTTGTAACGCGTCGTCGGTTCCATTCCCTTCGCCTTCTACTTCCTGCGGCAAAGGGCCATGCGGCTCGGCCTGCGCACTGCCTGGTCTCAAGGGACTGCATCAGTGCATGGCTCGCGATGGTCTTTGCAGAAACCTTGCCAGGTCGCTTAAACCACTGAAAAACAAGTAGTTGCGTGCTTTAGTCGGGATTGGCCAGTAGCCACCAAGGAAAACATGCACACTTTCGGTGCGCAGCGCACCCCGGCCTCGCTCAAAAAGTGTGCAACCTTGGACTGCATCGGGTCTGCTCGCTCCGCGTGCTACACTGCGGCCCTTTCACGACTTACGGAAAAAGCCGCCCATGCTCGCGCCCAAAGCCTTTCTAGACGCCCTCAGCGATCAGGCCTCGCGCCTGTTCAGCGGCGACACCGCGCAGCCGCGCGCCGAACTCGAAAGCCAATTCAAAGTGCTGATGCAAGGTGCCTTCAGCAAGCTGGACCTGGTCAGCCGCGACGAATTCGACAGCCAGATGGTGGTATTGGCGCGCACCCGCGCCCGCCTCGAGGCCCTGGAGAAACAGGTCGCGGAACTGGAAGCGCGCATGGCGCCGGCGGCGCCTGACCAGCAGTGAACCTACCCAGCGTTACAGGCCACGCTGCAAGCGAACCGGTCTCCCCGCAGGGATGAAGGTCGTCGCGTAGCCCCAGGTGCTAGCGGACAAATACCGATGCACTTTCCCACCCGGGCACCCCACTCGCGTTGGCTATCCTCACCGGGCCGCAGGAAGCGGCCTTTGCCAGCGATCACGGAGTGTCCATGTCCCTCGCCCTTGTCCACAGCCGCGCCCAGGTGGGCGTGCAAGCGCCTGCCGTCAGCGTAGAAACCCATTTGGCCAACGGCCTTCCCAGCCTGACCCTGGTCGGCCTGCCCGAGGCCACCGTCAAGGAAAGCAAGGACCGGGTACGCAGTGCCATCGTCAACTCTGGCCTGGATTACCCCGCGCGGCGCATCACCCAGAACCTCGCACCCGCCGACCTGCCCAAGGACGGTGGACGCTATGACCTGGCGATCGCCCTCGGGATCCTGGCCGCTAATGGCCAGGTGCCGATCGGGCCGCTGGTCGATATCGAATGCCTGGGCGAGCTGGCCTTGTCGGGCGCGCTACGTCCGGTGCAGGGCGTTCTACCCGCGGCGCTGGCGGCACGCGACGCGGGCCGGGCGCTGGTGGTGCCACGGGAGAATGCCGAGGAGGCCAGCCTGGCCAGTGGCCTGGTGGTACATGCAGTGGGGCACCTGCTGGAGCTGGTGGCACACCTGAACGGGCAGGTGCCGTTGCCGCCCTACGCGGCCAACGGTCTGCTGCTGCAAAACCGGCCCTACCCGGACCTGTGCGAGGTGCAGGGCCAGCAGGCCGCCAAGCGTGCACTGCTGGTGGCGGCGGCTGGCGCGCACAACCTGCTGTTCACCGGGCCGCCTGGCACGGGCAAGACCCTGCTCGCCAGTCGCCTGCCCGGCTTGCTGCCGCCATTGGACGAACGCGAGGCGCTCGAAGTGGCGGCGATCCAGTCGGTGAGCGGCCATGCGCCGTTGAGCAACTGGCCGCAGCGGCCGTTCCGTCATCCGCACCATTCCGCCTCGGGGCCGGCCCTGGTCGGCGGAGGCAGCCGTCCACAACCCGGCGAAATCACCCTGGCCCACCATGGCGTGCTGTTTCTCGATGAATTGCCGGAGTTCGAGCGGCGGGTGCTGGAGGTGTTGCGTGAGCCGCTGGAGTCCGGCGAGATCGTGGTGGCCAGGGCGAGGGACAAAGTGCGCTTCCCCGCGCGCTTCCAACTGGTGGCAGCCATGAACCCCTGCCCGTGCGGCTACCTCGGCGACCCTTCGGCGCGCTGCCGGTGCAGCACCGAACAGGTGCAACGTTATCGCAACAAGTTGTCCGGCCCCCTGCTCGATCGCATCGACCTGCACCTGACCGTGGCCCGGGAAAGCACCTTGCTGGCCCACCAGCCCTGCGGCGAAAGCAGTGCCAACGTTGCCGCGAGGGTGGCGCAGGCACGTGAGCTACAGCAGAAGCGCCAAGGCAGCGCCAATGCTTTTCTCGACCTCGAGGGGCTGCGCCGTCATTGCTCCCTGCTGGCCGAAGACCAAGCCTGGCTGGAGGCAGCCTGCGAGCGCCTGAACCTGTCCCTGCGAGCGGCGCACAGGCTGTTGAAGGTAGCGCGAACCCTGGCGGACCTGGAGCGGGTCGAGCAGATCGGGCGCCTGCACTTGGCTGAGGCGCTGCAGTACCGACCGGGATCCTAAAGCGATGATGCACTGCGTCAATCGAACCGATAGATGAAATCTATTTTGTGCGCTAAATATTATCGCGCAATATAAACCTCAAGCAGCGAGCAGTCGCCAACCCTACTTCCCAAAGCTATCGGAGAACCGCCATGACCTTCAGCAAAGCCATCGCCATCGCCACCTTTGTCCTCGGCAGCAGCGCCAGCGCCTTCGCCCAGACCGCCACCCCGTACCAGTACGGCATGGACCTGGACATCGCCCAGGTAATCGCAGTCGATGCCAAAGCCACCAACGGCCACGCCAGCACTGCCACCCTTACCTACCGCGACAGTGACGGCCAGGTGCAGAAGGTCAGCTACATCCGCCCAGCCATCAACGCCAACCAGAACTGATCAACGGCCCATCGCCCCAGGAGCTTGAACATGAAACTGTCCCGCACCCTTACCGCCGCCGGCCTGCTGGCCCTCGCCGTCAACAGTGCCTTCGCCGCCGGCAGCCCCGGCGTTGAAACCACCACCCAAGGCTTCCTCCAGGCCCTGGCCGCCGGTGGCGGCAAGCCGCTGGAAACCCTCGCGCCGAAAGACGCCCGCGCCGTGCTCACCGGCGCCCAGGCCAGCGTGAAGGTGGATGTATCCGGTATTCAGGTCGAGCGTCGCACCCTCCAGGTCGACGGCCAGCCCCTGGAGATCCGCGTGGTGCGCCCACAGGGCGCAAAAGGCGAGCTGCCGGTGTTCATGTTCTTCCACGGCGGTGGCTGGGTACTGGGTGACTACCCCACCCACGAACGCCTGATCCACGACCTGGTGGTCGGTTCCGGTGCAGCAGCGGTCTACGTCGACTACACCCCGTCGCCGGAAGCCAAGTTCCCCACCGCGATCAACCAAGCCTACGCTGCCACTCGCTGGGTCGCCGAAAACGGCAAGCAGATCGGCGTCGATGGCAGCCGCCTGGCGGTCGTGGGCAACAGTGTCGGTGGCAACATGGCCGCAGTGGTAGCGATCAAGGCCAAAGAGGCCGGTACGCCGAAGCTGCGCTTCCAGGCCCTGCTGTGGCCGGTGACCGATGCCAATTTCAACAACAGTTCGTACAACCAGTTCGCTGAAGGTCACTTCCTGACCCGAAACATGATGCAGTGGTTCTGGGACAACTACACCACCGACCCGAAACAGCGTAACGACATCCATGCCTCGCCACTGCGTGCTAGCCTGGATCAACTGAAAGGCCTGCCACCAGCGCTGGTTCAGACCGCTGAAATGGATGTGCTGCGCGACGAAGGCGAAGCCTACGCTCGTAAACTGGATGCCGCCGGTGTGCCGGTGACCGCCGTGCGCTACAACGGCATGATCCACGACTTCGGCCTGCTCAACGTGCTTGGCCAGGTGCCCGGTACCCGCAGCGCGATGGACCAGGCTGCACAAGCGATCAAGCAACACCTGAAGTAAGTAGCGTCTGAAGCAAGCAACGCAAACCGGGGCGGCCTTGCCGCCCCGGTTTTTTTTTCAGGCCTTCAACCCGCTTTTCCTGCCTTCACCCCTTTCAGCGACCAAGCCCCCGGCCCGGTCAGCGCCAGCCCGCCGTACAGCGCCAGCAACAACCAGGCGAATTGCCCCTGCTCCAGGGTCCAGTCCGGGTGTACCAGCCCCAACGACACCAGCAACACGGCAATCACCGGCAAGCACGCCAGGCGCGCGAAAACGCCCAGCGCCAGCAGGACCGGGCAAAGCACTTCGGCGAATACCGCAAGGCTCAAGGTCAGCGTGGCGCCAAGGCCGAGCGGGTCTTCGATACGCTGCAACTCGCCGGACCAGTCCAGCAGCTTGGGCACGCCATGCACCAACAGCAACAGCCCCGCCGCAAAGACCCGCATGAACAGCAGGCCCAAGGCAGTCAGCCTGGGCGATTCGAACGAAATCAGGTTAGCCATGGGAAACACCCTGCAGTGGAAATGCAGGACTGTGGCATGCACCAGGGTGGGTGAATTGGATGAATGTGCGCAGCTATGTACAACCCCGTCTGGCCTTCGCCTGAACCTCAACCCGCATCGGACTCAAACAATCGCTCCAGCTCCACCCGTGCCTCCTTGGCCGTCTGCATCACCTTGGCGCGGTCGTCGCGAACCTGGCCCTGGGCTTCGAGCACCTGTTCGTCGTGCTCGGTGAAGCGGGCGATGCGGTCCGCCGCCTGCTGTTCGCTCAACCCCAACCCCACCAACGCGCGGCGGCTCATTTCCAGGCTGGAGTAGAAGGTCTCGCGGATCGGCTCTGCACCGACATCCACCAGCTTGTGCACATGCTGGCGATTACGGGCACGGGCGATGACCTTCAGGTGCGGGTACAGGCGTTTGACCCGCTCGGCGGTGCGAATGGCCACCTCCGGGTCATCGATGGTGATGATGAAATACTCCGCCTCGCCCACCTTGGCCGCATGCAGCACTTCGGCGCGCAGTGGGTCGCCGAAGAACACCGGGGCCTGCTCGAACATGCGGGTCATTTCGATGGCGTCCACCGAGGTTTCCAGGGCCACGAACGGAATTTTCTGCGCCCGCAGGATGCGCGCGACGATCTGGCCCATGCGGCCCATGCCGACAATCACCACGCGCGGGGTGCCGGCGTCGATGGTGGTGTATTGCTCAGGCACTTCCCTGGCCGGCTGCGGGCGCTTCAACGCGCGGGCGCAGCCGAGCATCAGCAGCGGGGTAAGGGCCATCGACAGGGTAATGGTCATGAGCAGCAGGTCGTAGGTCTGGGTGTCGAACAGGCCCTGGTCCTTGCCCAGCTTGAACACCACGAAGGCGAACTCGCCACCGGCGGCCAGCACCATGCCCAGGCGCAGGGCGCTGGCGCGGTTCAGCCCACCGGCCAGGCGGCCGACGCCGAACAGCACCACCAGCTTTACCGCAATCAGCAACAAGGTCAGGCCCAGCAGCACCAGCGGCATTTCCAGCAGCAGGCGCAGGTTCGCGCCCATGCCGACGCTGATGAAGAACAGCCCCAGCAGCAGGCCTTTGAACGGCTCGATCTGCGACTCCAGCTCATGCCGGTACTCCGAATCCGCCAGCAGCAGCCCGGCGAGGAACGCGCCGAGGGCCATGGAAACCCCGGCTTCCTCCATCAGCCAGGCAGTACCGATCACAACCAGCAGTGCCGTGGCAGTGGAGACCTCCGGCAGGCGCGTGCGAGCGACGATGCGGAACAGCGGACGCAACAAGTAGCGGCCGCCGACGATAACGATGGCGATACTGGCGAACACCCTCAGGCCATGCTCCAGGCTGTCGCCGTGGCTGGTTTCCGGGCCACCGGCGGCCAGAAGCGGCACCAGGGCGATCAGCGGGATCGCCGCGATGTCCTGGAACAGCAGGATGGCAAAAGCCAGGCGGCCATGGGGGGCGTTGAGCTGCTTGTTCTCGGCCAGGCTCTGCAAGCCCAGGGCAGTAGACGACAGCGCAAGGCCCAGGCCAAGCACGATGGCTGCAGGCAGTGTCTGGCTGAAGCCAAACAAAGCGATGGCGCCAAGCAGCGTAGCGGTCAGCAGCACCTGCGCGGTGCCGACCCCGAACACCGCTTTGCGCATCAGCCACAAGCGCCGGGGCGAAAGCTCCAGGCCGATGATGAACAGCAGCAGGACCACGCCCAGCTCCGAAATGTGCGCGACGCTCTCGGTATCGCGAATCAGGCCCAGCGCTTGCGGGCCGATGGCTACGCCCGCCAGCAGGTAACCCAGCACGGCCCCCAGGTGCAGGCGCTTGGCCAGGGGGACCGCGATGACTGCGGCGAACAGGAATATCACTGCAGTTTGAAGAAGGCTGCCTTCGTGTGGCATGGGTTCTGGCTCCGTGGACTGCAGGGGCAGCGATCGATGGAAGGGGGGTGGCTATTTTGCGCAGTGGGCAGCGCCAGGACAATCGGCTACCCAATAGACGTGATGCCCTGTTCAGGGGACACGTGCCTCACGTGGATAAGCAAAGGTTAGATTCAACACCTTTGGGCCAGTAGACTGCGAAAACTGGCCTTGGCGTCCTGTTTCTGGAACGCTGAAAGTGCGTTGGATGCCCAGGAAACGGAGAACACCTTGGAAGACCTCAACTCCCTCTACTATTTCACCCAGGTAGTCGAACACGGCGGCTTCGCCCCTGCCGGCCGGGCGCTGGACATGCCCAAGTCGAAGCTCAGCCGACGCATCGCCGACCTGGAGGAACGCCTCGGCGTTCGCCTGCTGCAGCGCACCAGCCGGCACTGCTCGCTGACCGAAATCGGCCAGGCCTACTACAACCGCTGCCTGGCCATGCGTGTGGAGGCCGAGGGTGCCGCCGAAATCATCGAGCGCAACCGCAGCGAGCCGCGCGGCCTGGTGCGTATCAGTTGCCCCACCACCCTGCTCAACTCCTGGGTGGGGCCCATGCTGACCCGCTACATGCTCAAGTACCCGCAGGTGGAGCTGTTCATCGAAAGCACCAACCGCCGCGTCGACCTGCTGCACGAAGGCTTCGACGTCGCGCTGCGGGTACGCTTTCCGCCACTGGAGAACACCGACATGGTAATGAAGGTGCTGAGCGCCAGCACCCAGTGCCTGGTCGGCCACCCGTCCTACCTGGAGCAACTGCCCCAAGGCTTCGACCCGCAGCTGCTGAGCACGCTGCCCAGCCTGCACTGGGGCAGCGCCCAGCGTGAGTACCAGTGGGAGCTGTTCCAGGGCGAGGACACCAGCCGCAGCCTGGTGATCAGGCATACCCCGCGCATGGTCACCGACGACCTGTTCGCCCTGCGTCATTTCGTGGTGGCCGGCGTGGGTATCGCGCACCTGCCACGCATCGCGGTGCGTGAAGACCTGGCGGCGGGCCGACTGGTGGAGCTGGTTACCGAGTGGCACCCGCGTTGCGGCATCGTCCATGCGATCTTCCCATCGCGCCGCGGCCTGCTGCCATCGGTGCGGGCGCTGATCGACCACCTGGCCGAGGAGTTCGCCAACTGCGACATGGCGTGATCGGCTAGCCTGCGAAAGCGGCCTTGC